>JBAYZW010000172.1:0-2508 GCA_041672305.1 Bacilli bacterium | reverse complement strand
TGCGATGTGCGGTTCCTCGGGGATGCCTGAAGGCGTTTCACGCTATTTTAAAATATAATCTCAATCTTTTGTTCAAGAAATCATATAAGCAGGGCGATAAAACTGAAACGTTTATCCCCGCTGAAAGACCAGAGCATTTCAAGGCGAACATACGCATGAGACTCACCGACAACGAAATTCGCGATATCACACGATACCTTGAAGCCGGAAAGCCCCTCCCGGAACAATACCGCTTCCTCCTCTTTGAAGACAAGCGCGAGGTTGAACTTGTCTGGAACGGCAAGACCGACGAGGTCTGCAACGTCGTTCTTCCCTTTCAGGTGATCGAGAACGTGGACGAGCCGCGCAAAGAGGCGAACCAGACCATCCAGCGGACGCTCTTCGATATCGACGACCGCGGCCGGCAGTTGAAGGGGTGGACAAACAAACTCATCTGGGGCGACAACAAACTCATCCTATCTTCTCTTAAGAATGGGCCTCTCCGAGAGGAGATCGAGAGGCAGGGCGGGATCAAGTTGATCTATATTGACCCGCCGTTCGACGTCGGTGCCGACTTCTCGATGAATATCGAGGTTGGGGACGAGACGTTTACGAAAGAGCCCGGAATTATCGAGGAGATCGCCTACCGCGATACCTGGGGGAAGGGTGCGGACAGTTTTATCGCGATGATCTATGAGCGGTTGAAACTGATGCGTGACCTGCTCGCCGAGGAGGGGTGTATTTATGTGCACTGTGATTGGCGGGTAAACTCTCTCCTACGTTTGATTCTTGATGAAATCTTTGGGCAAGATAGTTTTAGAAGTGAGATTACATGGCAGAAAATTCGTGTAGTCAAAGCGCAAAGCGGAAGTTTTGGTAATGTACATGATACTATTTTTCTTTATTCAAAAAATAAGAAGCCGATTTTTAATCCACAGTACAGAGAACAAGATCCTGAATATGTAAAAAAATTTGACAAAACAGAACCCGGTTCCGGTCGAAAATATCAACTTGTAAGTTTTATTCAAGCGGGATCTGGCCCCGAAAGAAAATTTGGGAATATCATCCTTAAACCACCAGCAGGCATGCATTGGATCTGGTCACAAGAAAGAATTGACCGCGGCCTTAAAGAAGGACTCATTGAATTTACTTCTTCTGGAACCCCTCGTAAAAAACAATATCTTGATGAATCCGGAGGCAAGAGTGTAGATGATATTTGGACTGATATTTATCCTGTAAATTCACAAGCGATTGAATCAGTGGGATTCCCCACCCAAAAACCCGAAGCCCTCCTCGAACGCATCATCAAGGCTTCCTCGAATGAAGGCGACCTCATCGCCGACTTCTTCTGCGGGTCTGGTACCACCCTTGCCGTCGCCGAAAAACTCGGCAGGAAGTGGATCGGTTCAGACCTCGGCAAATTCGCCATCCACACTACTCGCAAGCGGATGATCGAGGTCCAGCGGGAACTCAAGGCAGACAACAAAGACTACCGCGCCTTCGAGATCCTCAACCTCGGCAAATACGAACGGCAGCACTTCATCGGCGTCAACCCGAACCTCAGGGACGAACTCAAACAGAAACAACTCGCCGAGAAGGAAAAGAACTTTGTCAGCCTCATCCTCTCCGCCTACCATGCCGAACCAGTCGAGGGCTTCACCACTTTTGCCGGTAAGAAGAAGAACCGCATGGTCGCCGTCGGCCCCGTCAACCTCCCGGTCACGCGTCTCTTCGCCGAGGAAGTCATCGGGGAATGCCGGCAGAAGTACATCACCAGAGTGGACATCCTCGGCTTCGAGTTCGAGATGGGCCTCTTCCCGAACATCCAGGAAGAGGCAAAACAGAAGGGCATCGACATGGCCCTCAAATACATCCCCCGCGACGTCTTCGACAGGCGGGCCATCGCAAGAAACCAGGTCGTCTTCTACGACGCCTCCTACATCGAAGTCACCCCCCATTACAAAGGCAATTCCATCGCCATCGAACTCACCGACTTCTCGGTTTTCTATAACCAGGAGACTGTCGATAACGCCATAGAAACCCTGAAAGATGGAGGGAAGAAGATCGTCGTCGAAAACGGCCAGATAATCAAAGTGGCAAAAGACAAGAGCGGCATCGTCTCCAAAGAACCCCTCACCACCACCTGGACCGACTGGATCGACTACTGGGCCGTCGACTTCGACTTCGAGAGCAAACGGGAGTTCATCACCCGCGTAAACGAGAACGGCGAACAGGAAGAACTCTGGACCGGCGAATACGTCTTTGAAAACGAATGGCAGTCCTTCCGCACCCGGCGCGACCGCACCCTCGAACTCCAGAGCATCTTCAAGGAGTGCATGCCCGGCCGCCGGAAGATCGCCGTCAAAGTCGTCGACATCTTCGGCAACGACACCATGAAAGTCGTCGACGTCACCATCGGGAGGAAATGACCATGGCCCTCCCCCCAAACTTCCCCACCGACCCCCACGTCATCCTCGACCCCGCCATCAGATGGTTCCCGGCCGACGAAACGCTCCGCGAACAGGGCTA
>JBAYZW010000171.1:0-2518 GCA_041672305.1 Bacilli bacterium | reverse complement strand
ATCAGGACCTAGGTCAATAATATAATCCGCTGTTTTAATTACATCTAAGTTGTGTTCAATTACAATGACTGTATCACCATGATCAACTAATCGTTGCAAGATTTTAAGCAATCGTCCAACATCATCACTATGAAGACCAGTCGTCGGTTCATCGAGAATATAAATTGTTTTACCCGTTGGTCGTTTTTGAAGTTCAGCCGCCAATTTAACCCTCTGTGCTTCGCCACCCGATAGAGTGGTCGCCGGCTGTCCCAGTTTGATATAATCAAGACCCACATCATAGAGAGTTTGAATTTTCTTCTTTAATGACGGACGATTTTCAAAAAAATGAAGAGCGTCTTCGACAGTCATTTCTAGGACATCGTAAATATTTTTCCCTTTATATGTAACTTGCAAAGTCTCATCGTTATAACGTTTGCCCCCACAAGAATCACATTTAACATAAACATCTGGCAAGAAATTCATTGGAATTCGCACAATGCCTGCTCCTTGGCATTCTTCACATCGACCGCCGACAACATTGAAAGAAAAACGGCCTTTCGTAAATCCGCGAGCCTTCGCTTCAATGGTCTCAGCAAACAAATCACGAATATTATCAAATAATTTAACATAAGTAGCGGGGTTGCTTCGCGGAGTTCTTCCAATTGGCTCTTGCGAAACATCGACAACCTTATCAACATTCTCCAAACCCGTAATAGAAGTAAGCGGTCCAGCGAGCATCTGTTCTTTGCTAAAATGTTGTTTGAGATGCAAGAAAAGAGTCTGAATAACTAATGAAGATTTGCCACTTCCCGATACTCCTGTTACCACAATAAAAGTGCCAAGAGGAAAATCGACATTAATCTTTTTAAGATTGTTGCATGTTGCGCCCCGAATTTTGATGAATTTTCCATTGCCTTTATGGCGCTTGGAAGGAATGGGAATATATTTTTGACCCGAGAGATACTGACCCGTAATACTTATCGGACATTTTTCAATATCCTCAACAGACCCAGTGGCCACAACCTCACCACCATGAATGCCTGCTCCAGGACCAATGTCAACAATGAAATCAGCGCTTCTAATCATCTCATCATCGTGCTCAACAACAATAAGAGTGTTTCCTAAATCACGCATTTCCTTTAAAGTGCCAATTAATTTTTCGCTATCTCTTTGATGAAGCCCAATAGATGGCTCATCTAAAACATAAAGAATACCAGTTAACTTTGAACCAATTTGTGTGGCGAGACGAATTCTTTGTGATTCACCACCGGAAAGAGTTAACGCCATTCTTGATAAAGTGAGATATTCGAGTCCCACATCACATAAAAAGGAGGTGCGATTATCAATTTCTTTAATAACTAATTGAGCAATTTCATTTTGATTTTGATTGAGTTTTTGAGGAAGTTGACGAATCCAATCTCGCAATTCCTTAATTTGCATGGAAGAAACTTCGTAGATATTTTTTCCATCAATTAAAACCGAAAGAGCTTCAGGATTCAGACGAGCTCCATGACAAGTTGTACATTCAGTATCATGAAGGAAACGAGCATAATAATCCCTCATCCAATCAGATGTTGTTTCACTATAAAGACGTTCAACTTTATTTTTTATTCCTTCAATATATCCAATGCGATTATTCGTATTTCCAGAAGATGATTTCAAAGTATATTTTTGAATGTCTGGTGAACCATAAAAAATAATTTTCTTTTGCGCTTCACTCAAGTCTTGAAAAGGAACATTCATCGGAATCTGATAGAGTTTACAAAGTAAAGTAAATTCCTGCCATTCGAGATTTTGAGAGCCCACCATATGACGATAATATTCAATAGCCCCATTGTTGATTGTTAATTCTGGCTTAGGAACTAAAAGGCGTGGATCAGCTTCTCGTTTAATGCCTAAACCTTTACAATCAGGGCAACACCCAAGCGGGGAATTAAAAGAAAACAAACGCGGTTCAAGTTTAGGGACCGAAAAGCCACATATTGGACAAGTGTGCTTATCGCTCAAAACCTTTTCCTCAATATTAGAGAGAATAATTAGAAGGCCGTGAGACCAATCAAGAGCCGTTTCAATTGACTCAAAAATACGCGATCTCGCTTCTGGCTTAACAATAACACGATCAACGATGATATCAATATCGTGCTTTTTATTTTTATCGAGTTCTTTGATTTCATCAATAGTCATTACCTCTCGATCAACACGCAAACGAGTAAAACCATTTTGACGAATCTTTTCAATAATGTCTTTTTGACTACCTTTCTCATGATGAACAACGGGGGAAAGAAGTTGAATTCTCGTTCCCTCAGGATAAGCTAAAACTTGATCTGTCATCAGAGAGGGCGAAAAAGAAATAATAGGGATATGATGCGTCGGGCAATAGGGAATACCGATGCGCCCATATAAAAGGCGCAGATAATCATATATTTCTGTTACCGTTCCCACTGTTGAACGAGGATTATGGGAAACACTCTTTTGATCAATAGCAATGCTCGGTGATAATCCATCAATTGAATCAACATCAGGTTTATTGTAATTG
>JBAYZW010000170.1:0-2518 GCA_041672305.1 Bacilli bacterium | reverse complement strand
TAGGGAATACCGATGCGCCCATATAAAAGGCGGAGATAATCATATATTTCTGTTACCGTTCCCACTGTTGAACGAGGATTATGGGAAACACTCTTTTGATCAATAGCAATGCTCGGTGATAATCCATCAATTGAATCAACATCAGGTTTATTGTAATTGCCTAAAAATTGACGAGCATAGCTCGACATCGATTCCATGTATTTTCTTTGCCCTTCAGCAAAAATAGTGTCAAAAGCTAAAGTTGTTTTTCCACTTCCTGAAAGTCCAGTAAAAACGACCAATGATTCTTTTGGGATTGCCAAATCAATGTTTTTCAGATTATTTTCCCGGGCTCCTTTAATAAAAATTTTTTTATTCATAACGTTGGATTTATTCTATCAAATAATTCAAGTGATAGAAATGATAACACTTTTTAGTGTTCATATTTTCGAAAAATAATATAATAGAGGAGATTCGGGACGTAGCGCAGCTTGGTAGCGCACTACCTTGGGGTGGTAGGGGTCGTGAGTTCAAATCTCATCGTTCCGACCAGTTATATGAAAAGGTCTTAGTAAAACTAAGGCCTTTATTTTTATATTTGTTCAATAATTGAATCAATATCGTGCGAAGTGACAATAAAGATATGGGTGAAATACTGTCTATCGTGATCATCAGGAAGTTCAAACTTGGCACACAATAGATCTAAAACATCTTCTGGAACCGGAAAAGGTCGCTCAGCATTTTGCTGATTAACAATATGTCGAGGAAGGTTAAATAAAACCAAATCAATTTCATCAAATAACGGCTTAAGAAATTTCGTCGCTTCAATACGATAGGTCGAATTACTATGAGTGGCGTCAAGAACAACCACTCCATTTGGATCACTAGCGTAGACATAGGCAAGTTTATAATACATTTTCCACATCAAGCGATCTTCAGACAAATCTTGTTGATTTCCCAGTATTACCGTTCTTAAAGCGTCGCTTGAAACGATATAAACATGTGAGCCTTTGGCTTTTCTTAAATTAGCCGAAAAATAGGACTTGCCACTTCCTGGAACACCTGATAACACAATTAGTTTCGCCATAATCTTTTTCTTGAAAACTATCTTAGCAAATCATAAATCTATTGTGAAGATAAGGAGAAAATGAAAAAGCAGGATATTATCCTGCTAAATCATTAAAATATTTTGACAACGACTCTTTATTCTTGGGCTTTGCTTTTCAAATCAGCAATTTCTTCTTCACTAAGAATTCCATGTTTCAAAACGAGTCTTGTCTTCACTTTAATTTCTTTTTTGACATCCTTTAAAGCGGTTTCGTTTTCTTTTCGATAAGCAATTTTGCGCTTGACGCTATTGACAAAGGCTGATGGAACATATTCAGAAATAATCTTGTTTCCTTCTCGCCATTGACGGTAATTATAAGTGTGACCAGAGATGACTTTTACGGAAATATATCCACGAGGCAAATCATTGATTGTCTTTTCAATTTCCTCTTCCTCTTTAAATAACTCCAATAAGCACTCAACTTCTCTTTGATCCTTTTTCATGATTATAACCTGTCCTTAACCTACCCAAATAGTATATAAAATATTTTAATTATTGGCAAGAAAAAACAGGTATTTTTTTCAACACCTGTTTTCTTGCTTTATTAAGCGCCTAATTTCTTAATTCTTTCAAAGCGTTCACGTGCAGCGTTTTCTGATTTAGTTAGTAACTCTTCAGAATGCTCAGGATTGACGCGTGGAAGTTGAGAGAATCGAGTTTCGGTCATAACGAAATCTCGGAATTTACTATAATCTGGTTCTGGCATATCAACAGTGAGTGGTGATTTGCCTTCAGCCGCCAAACGTGGATCATATCGGAAAATAGGGAAATAACCACAAGCCACTGCCTTCTTTTCTTGTAACATAGAGTTGGATAATCCACCTTTAATTCCATGGTTAGCACATGGAGCGTAACAAAGAACAATACTTGGTCCATCATAGGATTCAGCTTCCTTCAATGCCTTAATAGCGGCAATTGAATTAGCTCCAAGACTAATTTGAGCGACATAAACATTACCATATGACATAGCGATAAGAGCCAAATTCTTTTTCTTTGTCACTTTGCCAGAAGCGGTAAACTTCGCAATTGAGCCAGTCTGTGAAGATTTAGAAGATTGACCACCTGTATTAGAGTAAACTTCGGTATCAAGGACCAAAATATTCACATCTTCTTCGTTAGCTAGCACATGATCAAGACCGCCATAGCCAATGTCATAAGCCCAACCATCACCACCGACAATCCAAATAGATTTATCTTGCAAATCGCGTTCGTAAGCTAAAACTTCCTTAACGCCTTCATCTTTACTTGCTTTCACTAAAGAAACAAGTTTTGGAGCAATTGAGCGCATTTTTGCGCGGTTTTTAATATTTTCAAAATATTCATCGATAACTTCTTTTAATTCAGTTTCGACTGTATCACTCTCTTTAGCAACAGAAAGAATTTCAATAATGCGTTTAATTTTAGCGTTAGTAGCCACTCTCATTCCATAAC
>JBAYZW010000169.1:0-2552 GCA_041672305.1 Bacilli bacterium | reverse complement strand
TAATGTGGTCAATGAAGGATACAGACGGGTCTTCCGCGGCCTTTCTTTTTTCAAGATCTTCCAAAAGCAGGTCGGCTTCTCCGGCAAAACTCAGATCCGCCATTAATTTCCAGATTATGACAGTGTCCGAAATTCCGTTCAGGGACACAGAGTTCAAAATGTTGATTTCGCGGTCGGACAAAAATTTGGACGCCTGAGCACTGGATCCGGGAACGTCCTTCATGTAAAACGTGATGTAGGTTAGCGTATGGTAATTCTCCTGAGGGAACATCGAAAGGATAATTTCACAGTCTTTGGGTCCTTCGCCGGTATATCTGAATAAAGTGCTGTACACACATCCCCCGTTCATCAAACCCATCGTATCGGACAGCCATTTGTCAATTTCGATTTTTGTACCTTTGACCTTTGTGAATTCCCAGAATTTCATAGGAGACCTTCCGTTTGATTGTTGGCAACAATCATATATTTTTCCCGTTAAAATGTTTCACCGATACATAAGGAAGAGTCCAACACGGGTCGGCATTTGCAGATTCAATATCTGCAATGATATTCGGAATGCTTCCCGAGTCGTTATTCGAAGATATGTAACCGTCCAGTGAATCCAAAAGTTTCTTTCCGCGTGTTTCCATTCCCGACATGTACAGGGCCTCGTCAATCATAACGTAGGCTTTTTTCAATAATTCGCAAGCCTCCAGAAGCTTTTCCGTACGTTCTTCAGGTTCCACGTTTCATCCCTTCTTTGTGAAGTGGTACCGGCCGGGCACGGTCGGTTCGGGGCCTGTACTGAATTTACAAAGTTCGCATCTTCTTCTGACTTCAATGACTCCGCCGTCCAACGTTCTGTTCTTTATTGAAACCATCCGGTTTCTGCAAACAGGACATATGTCCGGCAGAGTTTCCGCATTTGACGAGTTGTAATCAATGCTTATACGGATCAGCCCTTTGTTGAGTCCGATTCTGCGTATACGTTCACCGCTGACTCTGTATTCGGAGTCTGCGTGAGACAATTGCCGCTTGACCAACTCGGTTAATTCCCTTTGCGATTTGATCTGCGGATTCTTGTGCATCACTATCAGTAATGCGTCCGCTACGTCGTTTTCACGAGGGATTTTATAAGCCATTGATACTGGGTATGGCATTCTTACATTATATGTTTTAATAAAAACACTAGGTAGTTTAATTAAGAATAAGTTATTACACGGTTTGAGCGGGGGTAGCCAAGAGGACAACGGCATAGGACTTAAGATCCTAGACCTTAGGGTTTCGTGGGTTCGAATCCCATCCTCCGCACTTTAATTCCATACACCCGGCAAACGGGAACGGTTTTGAAATAAAATTTTTGCAGTACAGTATCTTTTTTGAATATTGTGCATGACTCTTATACGGCATCGTCATTTTAAAAATCAGAAATACCCATTACTGAAAATTATTTGAAATTCGGAAGCCGTTATACGGAATTCGGAGGTCATAAGGATAATTAACGGGGATTGTAAAAACAATATTTTTCCGAAGAATATATTATCTCCAAACTGTAATACTCATGTCTGGGTTATGCACCTAAGGAGTTTACTCAATGTCAGATAGAGAAGTAAAAAGAAAGAAAAACAGAGATGAATTCAAGGTTGAACTTCTTCAATCTTTTGCAGCACTTATAACTGCGGCCTTCGGTCTTGTGGCAGCACTTGCCTGGAACGAGGCAATCAAGACGACCATCAATGAATTTTTGGGAACAGAGCATGGCGGAATTATTGCATTGTACGTCTATGCAATCATTGTTACGGTTATCGCTGTTCTGTTTACACTGTGGATAGCCAGAGCAACCAAAAAGGCAAAATCGTTGATAGTTGACGACGACGAAGAAGAAGAGTGAACAAATACACTGTTTGTTTTCCGAATTCCAAACCCTTTATTTTTTTTACCACTTCTCTTGCAATATTTTTGAAAAAAGAAGACCTGGACACCAAACCCAGTTAAATACGGAATTAGGTTATGTTTATATAATATGACTCAGTAGTTCGCCACGGAGTTATATTCTTGGTAAAAGTAAACAAGGTGTCCGGCACAGGAAGTCCTGCTTCAAAATCGACTTCCGATTCCGGCGGAGACAACAGAAGGAAAAAAAGATTCAAGCCAAAAACAAAGACCGCATCGAAGAAACAGCCGATGTTGAATATGCACAAGATAAATTCGTTCAAATACGATATGAACGAAGTCTTGTCGGAATCTGCTATGGACCAAGATAAAGCATCATCTTTTTTAGCTACTGTGATTGCGAAAGCCTCCCGAACTTCAACCAAAGAAGCAAAAGTCCATGTCAAAACATTTTTTGACGAAGGCGATCTGACGAAAGAGGAGCATGACAGAATTGCAAGGCTCCTTGATAAATACAGCAGATACCGCTGACATATTATGAAGTATGCGGAGATGCGCCCGGGACGGATATTCGTTCTTAGTCTGGAACCCGGTAAAATAATACGGGAAGAGGTAGAAAAATTCTCAATAGAACACGGCATACGATATGCCGCCGTATCTGTTGTGGGCGGAGTGGATAA
>JBAYZW010000168.1:0-2571 GCA_041672305.1 Bacilli bacterium | reverse complement strand
GTTAGTATAAAATGAGAAAAGAAAATAATTTATAACACCCACAAAACATAGGAGAGACATCGTCACGATTATTTCTCGATAAAAATAAAATAAGACAGCAATGGCGCCAATTAAAACAAAATTAATTAAAGAAATTTTTAGAATTTCCTTTTTATAATTAAGTCCAACCAATTCAATATTTTTTCTTAATTTATTTCGTGTCATTGTTCCACCCTCTAATCTCCAGTTTCGTCATTTGTTTGGTCAATAATTCAATTGATAACAATACGATGAGAAAAATACCCAAAATGGCGTAGGAATAAAATGTTTGCTTAACAATGTAAATGTAAAAATCCGAAAGCACAAAACGAAGGATGAATAAAATAGTCAATGAAAACAGCCACAATACACTAAATTCAATTGTTGTTTTTCGATTAGCGCTCTCACAATATAAAATATATTCTTCCGTTTCTCGAGCCTGATTGTATAGATAATTCGACATCAGAAGAATGTCACCTCCTTGCTCGCACCACAACATAACAACATCAGAAAACAATTGATAAAGATGAAAGGGAAAATAACGTTGCAAATAAAGAATTTTCTCATTTTCCATCATATCTTTCATCGCTTCTTCCTCTTCTTTAAATTCTTCATCTAATGTATTAGCAGCATGATGAAAAGCTTCACTAATTGATTTTCTAATGCTGAGTGAAACCAAAAAATTATTTATAAAATAAAAACAATAATGGAAACGTTTAATTTTAGCATTAAATTTTTGAAAACGCCGTGTAACCACAAGAGAGAAATAAGTGATAGTTAAAACAAACGTTATCGCTGAAATAAGAATTGAATCACTGGCTACATAACAAATAAAGGAAAAGACAATTGCAAGCACAGCTCCGATAAAGATACTTTTATTCATTTTGATTAGCCTCGACAAATGTTGCGATAAAAAGATGATTATTGTCTTGAAAATTTAATAGTTTAAGAGCTGATTTTGGGATTTTATAATAGGCGTTTGCGCCATGATTCTTTAGATAAAGTGGTTTTAATTGACCATCATCTTCTTGGTAGTAGATTGACTTAATATAGCGAACGATAGATCCATCATCATTCTCATTTTTTTCAAGATAAACGAGAAAACGAAAATGATACATAACATCTAATAGAACATTCTCATAATCCATTTTCTTATCGCTCATCATCACCATTCTCGCCATTCGAGGAATCATGCTCTGAGCATCAATAGCGTGAATTGTCGTAATGATAGGATGCCCTGTCATAGCAGAATTTAAAACTTCGACCATTTCGGAACCGCGTGATTCAGCGACGATTAGCCAATCAGGATTACTTCGAAGGGCATTTCTGACCAAATTTTGAATCGACGATGCCTCATTTTTGTCATCAACTTGCCAAGTATTGATATCGAGATTGGTCTGCTCTCGCACTTGCTCAAGTTCTAAGATATTATCAATAACCACAAGACGAGAAGAAGATGATATTTTGCGAACTAAATATTTTTGAAATTCTGTTTTGCCACTTCCAGTTAAACCGCCAATAACAATAGAGATTTTTGATTTTAAAAGCACCTCAAATAGAGCGATCAGTTCCTTTGTGAGAAAATTCGATTGATCAGTGATACGAGGAGTAATAGAAGCAAGCCGAATTGAAAAGGTCAATGAGGGATGATTACCAACTCGTCCAATTGACTGATGAACAGCATTAATACGATATTTGCCAATTGAAACATCAAGTATTGGTGTTTGAAACGAAAATTGTTTATCGCTTAAATTAGCAATTTGTCGTATGAAATCTTTAATGACATTAATATCGACGGCAATATCCGCTTTTTGGCGTCCATAGACATTGTGAAGATAGTAAATATTCTCTCCATTGAAAGATATGTCGGTGATATCTTGATCGATAAGGAGAGGAGACAAAAAAGATGTTTCAATAAACACTACTGATTTTTCAAGATCCATTGCTCATATCCTTTATCTCATAGAACATTGTTCTTGAATAATTAAAATTGAAGATGACTTGCGCCGTGAATTGAACTTCAACGGCATCACAATATTCATCAACACAATAGGAATTATCGTCTTGATTATAATAGTAAAAAGAGAGCGCAAAATTATGAACATATGATGAAATATTTTGCTGATAATAGCTATCTAAATTTGATTCCAGCAAACTCTTATCAAAGTAAAGATGAATTTCATCTCCTTGATTGACGAGAGGAATTGAACTTTCAAATAAAGATATTGGCGTAGCGATGACGAGGCGATTAATTGTATTTAGGCGTGAAGTGATAGTAAAAAGTTGTAAGCTTAAAACAGCGCATAAAGTGACGAGAAAAGCAGAGATCATTTAGTAATTCCCCCAATCACACAGTAATCGCTATCAAAGCAAGGACCGAGAAGATTATTCTCTACAAGTAAAGAAGATGACCATATAAATGTTGAGTGATTTTGGCCCAAACCAGTAATCAAAAAATTAAAGTCTTTATTTTGCAATTGTTTTATTCCGTTTTTTGGCAAATAAAAATAAGATGTAGCCACAAAATTTGCTAATGGATAAGGTGACATTTGC
>JBAYZW010000167.1:0-2582 GCA_041672305.1 Bacilli bacterium | reverse complement strand
GAAGACGGGATACGAATTGTATTCGACCGTGGGCGACAATCCCCAATCCTTCGCCGGAGACGATTTGGAATCCAGAAGAGCGTACGCCGACAAGATGGGCGGGGATGTTCTGAGAAAAGCCGCCATAGACGAAATCAACGATTTGATGTATACATTCGTAAGAAGCCCCGATGATGTAAAAACAGCGGTCATTTCCGGAAAACCCTATTTGATGGAATCTTTAACGGAAGTATGCAGCATGACCGGCGGCCCATTCTGTTTGGGCGGTTCCGAACTCGGTTTGGATATGGCAAAGGATGCCCCGACATACTGTGTCAAGGAACTGTCCGCGGATGTGGGCGGGGATCTGATAGGCGGAATACTCGCCTGCGATATGGACAATTCCGATGAAACGATACTTTTGATAGATATCGGTTCAACGGTACAGCTGGCTCTCGGTGACAAAAACTCTGTTTTGGTATGTTCGTCAGAGTCGGGTCCGGCACTGGAAGGAGGAAACGTAACCTTCGGAATGACTCCTTCCATAGGAGCAATCGACAGCGTTTCTTTCAAACGAAAACATATCAGTTACACCGTAATCGGAGGAACTCCCCCCACGGGAATATGCGGTTCAGGTCTGATAGATTTGGTGTCCCAGATGTTCCTGAACGGATTTATAGACGCAAAAGGCAAATTTACAAAAAAAGCAAAAACCATCGATTCGGAAAACGGAAAAGCTTACGGAATCACCGAAAGGATTTACATAACCGAATCGGACGTATCCGAAGTCATGAAGGCAAAGTCCGCGGTATGCGCCGGAATATACACTTTGTTAAATGAAGCCAACATTGCGATGGATGATGTTTCACGCATTGTTTTGTCCGGCAGCTTCGGAATATTCATCAATGCGGACAACGCAATATCATTGGGGATGCTGCCTGACGTCGACAGAGACAAATTCAACTATCTGGGTAATGCATCGATGACATATGCCAGAAACGCAATGCTGTCGGAGGACATAAGAAACCGGGCGGAAGCCGTTCGTAAGATTGTAAAGCCGATAAATTTCGGAAACGGGCTTCACGGCGATGAATACAAATCGATATGTCCCATGTCCGAAAAAGATACTTTAGGTTCAAAGCTGAAAAGGAGGCTGTTCTGAACAGATGACCGTAATCGCACTGGTAGGCAAAGGAGGGGTGGGAAAAAGTACCATCGCTTCGCAATTGGTGAGGAGGCTGTCCGAAATCGATACGGTTTTGGCGGTGGATGCGGATCCCAACTCCAACCTGTGCGATAAGCTGGGTATTGACGTCAAAGGTTCCATCGGGGAATTGAGGGATGAAATAATCGCCGACCCCGCGAAAGTACCCGAAGGGCTCAGCAAGCAACAATACGTCAACGAACGGGTGCAGAGAGCGATCTCGGAGACCGACAGAGTTGATTTGCTTGTAATGGGCAGACCGGAAGGGGAAGGTTGTTACTGTTTCATCAACAGCGCCCTGAAAGACAGTTTTGTCAAATTAATACCAAACTACCGTTTCACGGTTGTGGACAACGAAGCGGGAATGGAACATATGTCGCGTAAGACTTTGCCTCGTGCAGATGTGTTTCTTTTCGTTTCGGACCCCACGGTAACCGGAATCAGGACGGTGGGCAGACTTTCCCAATTGGCCGAAGACGTCGGAATAGAAACAGGAAAAAAAATCCTGATTCTGAACAACGTAGCATCGGATTTATCCGATAAATTGGACAAAGTTGCGAAAGAAGCCGGTTTTTCGGAGATAATGACATTTCCTTATGAACCGTATATCTCGGAGTCAGCGATGAACACCGAAGAGCTTGACGTACCGAAGAATACCGAATTCGGCAAATCGATTACGAAACTGCTGGAATTTATAATTTAAGTGGTTCCATCTTCAGTGACGGGTGGTTTTTTTCAGATAGCCAGAGCAACAGAGAATTCGAATCGGTAACACTGTTTCCGTCAGCTATTTTATCATACAGACCCGGGTCTCCGGTAACATCACAGGCTCTTTTCAACGATTCTCCGAGCATAGACTTAAGACGATGACTTATCCACGAGACTCTTTGCAATCCCCCGTCTCCACGCAGAAATCCCGGGGACAGTACGTAATGCCTTCCCATTCCCATGTATCCGGGATGCTGGGAGCCTCTTCCCACCATTGACGATATTTCGGAATAAGTTTTGCCTGAGGGATTATCTCCGGTTTCGGAACGATCTATGAGTAAGATCGAACGCCGGTCTTCGGACACGGCGGCAACCACTTCCATGCAACTGCAGGCCGTCATCGGGGAATCGGCAATGCTGTGAACACAAACCCGCGTAACCGAACCCATGGATGCATCGGACACAATATCATTGATTCCGCTCCAAATTCCTTTTTCCGAATCGATACAAACTCCTTTCGGAAAAGGACGCTGTCGGCCGCCGGGATTTATTTCGCTTCCGACTTTGGCATCGATCCAGGTGACCGAACCGCATACGCTGGGCCGTTCCGGAGTAATTATGCAGATATGACCGGGGGCGTATGTCTGGCATACGGTGCAGGTATAGAATTCATTCACGTCTTCATCGGTCA
>JBAYZW010000166.1:0-2584 GCA_041672305.1 Bacilli bacterium | reverse complement strand
ACCATCGAACAAATAATCAACGCTAAACTGATAAAAAGAAGGACACTTGAACCAATAAGACCAGTTTTAAACCACGATGATTTAGGTTTCATAAGTCCTTTCTTATTTTTAATAATATTGCGAATGGTGTGATTTAAAATAATTGCTAATGCCCCAAAAGCAATAAAGGCTAATGACCAGAACCAACTCCAGAAACTATCCATAATATATTGACTATCACGCAAAGGTTCCATAATTGCTCTCACGAGACCATACCAGATAAAATAGCCAGCCGCTAAATCACCAAAATCGGTAAATTTACGAAGTTTCTTGCCAAAAAGATAGGCGATAAGAAAGAAACCAAGCAAATTAATTGCTCCTTCAATTAAAAACAGAGGAACAAAAATATTGCCATTCCCATAAAGGAAAAGGTTGGTACTTCCATCGTGACCAAATTGCATATTATTATAAATAATCTTTGGAAGCCAGGACCAATATGCTCCACTCATTTCAATACCATGAACTTCACAGTTAAAGAAGTTGCCCCATCGTCCCACAGCTTGAGCGATTAAAATCGAGGGTAAAGCAATATCCATAATAATGAATATGTTGTACCCCTTATTGCGCCACATAAACCAAAAGACACCGACAACAATGCCCGTTAAAGCTCCGCCTAAAATCGTTAAACCACCATTCCAAATCGCAAACATTGACATTGGATCACTAGCAAATTCGGAATTCCAATTACCGATGACATAAAATAAACGAGCGCCAATAATGCCAGCGGGAAGAGCAACGAGGAAAGTTGATTCCAAAAGACCATGTTTTCCATATTGGCGATATAGTTGATGATCGCAGTAAAAATAGACAATAATAGCGCCCGTTAAAATGCATAAGGCGTACCACGCAATATTAGGTTTCTCTCCAAAAACACCCGGATATGCCCATCCCTTTTCAAAATTAATTCCATTAGCTAATGGCTTAGTAAGATTAATATAATCAGCAAATCCATCCAAAGTCACAAAAAGAAAAATAAAGGTGGCGATAATTGAAATAATCATCCAGCGAAAAAACCACTTATCTAATTTCTCATTAATATTTTTCCCATAATAATGAGTGATAAAAAGGGTGAGGCCAAAAAAGAAGCTAAAACTAAAGATAAGTCCTCCTAATCCAGCTGCTAAATACTCATTCCATTTCGCGTTAATCCCATTCATGGCATAAATAAAGAGGAAAGCTGAAGTTAAACTCACAGCGAAAGCAATTCCATAAATAAGAAGCTTCTTTAATAAGATCTCATAAGAAAGTTTATGACCTTGACTTTTTACGCTTTTCGAAACATTAACTAAGCCAAGTACTAGAATAACAATTGCCCCTAAAAGAAAAAGAATAAAAAATACTAACCCTAAAACATTCATACTAATTGTAATGTCCTTTCTTTAATACATCTTTCAGATATTGACCCGTATAAGAACGAGGATTTTTACTAACCTTTTCTGGCGTTCCAGTGGCGACGACAGTGCCGCCTTGATCACCACCATCAGGACCTAGGTCAATAATATAATCCGCTGTTTTAATTACATCTAAGTTGTGTTCAATTACAATGACTGTATCACCATGATCAACTAATCGTTGCAAGATTTTAAGCAATCGTCCCACATCATCACTATGAAGACCAGTCGTCGGTTCATCGAGAATATAAATTGTTTTACCCGTTGGTCGTTTTTGAAGTTCAGCCGCCAATTTAACTCTCTGTGCTTCGCCACCCGATAGAGTGGTCGCCGGCTGTCCCAGTTTGATATAATCAAGACCCACATCATATAGAGTTTGAATTTTCTTCTTTAATGACGGACGATTTTCAAAAAAATGAAGAGCGTCTTCGACAGTCATTTCTAGAACATCATAAATATTTTTCCCTTTATATGTAACTTGCAAAGTCTCATCGTTATAACGTTTGCCTCCACAAGAATCACATTTAACATAAACATCGGGCAAGAAATTCATTGGAATTCGCACAATGCCTGCTCCTTGACATTCTTCACATCGACCGCCGACAACATTAAAGGAAAAGCGACCTTTCGTGAATCCGCGAGCCTTCGCTTCAATGGTCTCAGCAAACAAATCACGAATATTATCAAATAATTTAACATAAGTAGCGGGGTTGCTTCGCGGAGTTCGTCCAATTGGCTCTTGCGAAACATCGACAACCTTATCAACATTCTCCAAACCTGTAATAGAAGTAAGCGGTCCAGCGAGCATCTGTTCTTTGCTAAAATGTTGTTTGAGATGCAAGAAAAGAGTCTGAACAACTAATGAAGATTTGCCACTTCCCGATACTCCTGTTACCACAATAAAAGTGCCAAGAGGAAAATCGACATTAATTTTCTTGAGATTGTTGCATGTTGCGCCTCGAATTTTGATGAATTTTCCATTGCCTTTATGGCGCTTGGAAGGAATAGGAATATATTTTTGACCTGAGAGATACTGACCCGTAATACTTATCGGGCATTTTTCAATATCCTCAACAGACCCAGTGGCCACAACCTCACCACCATGAACTCCCGCACCAGGACCAATATCAACGATAAAATCAGCACTTTTGATC
>JBAYZW010000165.1:0-2585 GCA_041672305.1 Bacilli bacterium | reverse complement strand
ATTCCTCCTGTTTTAAGATAATCCATAAAAGTATTTTCTCCGTTTTCTAACCCTTTAAATTTGATATATTCGGAATAAGAAAACGGAAATAATTCCATGGACAAATGTCTGCCTGTTAAGTGTGTGCCTAATTCGACACTAAGCATAGAAGCATTGGAGCCGGTTATAAATACTTTATACCCTTCTCGCAAAAGCTGATTGATATACTTTTCCCAACCTCCGACGACTTGTATTTCATCAAAGAAAAGAATCGTTATTTCCCTTTTTTCTATTTCTCTATGAAGTCGGGTAAGGTCGTCTGTTTCAAAACCCGACAGACGTATATCATCAAAATTAAGATATAGGGCATCTTGATAATCCCTGCGAAGCAATTGCAAAAGGAGTGTACTTTTACCGCAACGGCGTATTCCTGTAATGATCGTTGCAAACGAGTTTGCAACGGGTACATCAGTAAGTGCATCTCGTATGAATCCAGAATCTTGTTTCAGGAAACTTTCTCTCTGCGAGTCTATTACTAAGGCTATTGCATCTTGTCTTATCATATATCCAAGCCCTCTATTTTATTTCTTTCAATACAAAGATAAGAAGTCTTTCAATATAATGAAAGATATTATCGATTCTTTTACTTGCACCCTAATAATGCTTTTAAAATATTCTGTCGGAAACACATCCTATTTGTACTGCCTTTTACAACCATTAATTCTTTCATTAATTTGGACGATTAATAGCGCTTGAAGTACAAATAAAACTCTTTCTATCAAGCGGGAAAGATGTATAGAACTGAAGTTACTATATTAACTCTCCTTATCATAATTACAAATACGTAATTCAAGAGGAAGAAATCTATCAATTTCATCATTTGCCCAAGTAAAAGACTCATTACTCCCGGTAAGTCCTAAACTCTTCTGTGCTGATTGATAATCCTCATAAGTTGTTGTAAGGGAATACTTACCAATCATACTATAGTCATGTAGATAGTCTTTTAGTAAACTTTCAATTTCTGACTCAGAACGCCCAGAGTATATTCGCCTAATAACATCCATTAAATTATCCCTTAATGTCTTATAGTCTTCTGCAGCCTGCTTATGATAAATCATAAACTCAGTCAGATCTTCTCTATTATAGAATTCAAAAGATAATGATGCAGCAGCAGAAGCAGTACTAGCCACTGCCAGAGTTTTAAGGATACTTTGCCAATTGCATTCCCAACACAAAACTGTCATAAGCAATATTATTATAGTAGAAATACAAATGCCTAATGCTACATTTTGTCGTTTATGTCTTGTTCTATTGATTCTACTAACGGCTGAATAATGGCAACTCGTATTAAACACACATTGTGCAAAATAAAATCTTGCTTCTCCTAACAATGAATTCATAGCTTAGTTTGAATTATTGATTTTATAAATTTATCATTCTGTAATAGTCTTCTCAGCTTAACCACAGCTATACCTTTTCCAAATACCTTCTTGTATAATTGCCGAATATATAGAATTATACCCTTGTCAGTAATAGGGTAATTTAATGGATTCATTAGAAATTCCATAAATGCATCACCACCGTGTTTCTCCGAAATCCAAGGTTCTTTATCATAACGCTCATAGTAAGACACCCAATATAGGTGATTACATAAATGATCCATAAATTTTTTAATGTCAAATCCTGATGGATAAAACATTCCAATCTTAAATGGAGCTATCAAGCATAATGAATCGTCTGGATTTACATGGAAATCTCCCAATGGTTTCTTTTTTCGGCGAGCTGCATTGAAGAGTCTTTTATCTGTATTATAGACATGAGGTAAGCTTTTGCGATTAGTCATTTTTGAAAAGTCAATGCGGATTTGGTATGAATCAACTATTTTAGAACATCCTTCATATCTCAGAGAAAAACTTATGATTCCAAAAACTTCTTGGCGCTTTGCATCATAAGATAGTTGAGGGTAATTATCCCCCAACCATTTTATTTCATCTTCTTTTAATACAACCATGGACTTGCCGGATTCTGAATTTCTCTGGATTCTGATTTCTTTTGCGGATTCTCCTTTATTAGAGGAAATTGAGCGCCAAAAATTTTTTGCCATTCAATCGAAGCTTCTTTTGGCTTGTCATTATCCGCATATTCAAGAGCTTTTTGAGCCCGGTTATATGCAGTATCAATATGAGATTTAGACTCATCATCATCTGCAATATTATTCTTTTTATAATCAAAGAAATCAAAAACAATCTTAGCATAGCTTGTTTCCCCTTTGCCTGATTCGTAGAATTCATCAGTGAAAGATATAACATCATTCAAAATTTCAAATGACTTATAAGATAATGTAAAAATTGACCGTCCCCAACTTTTAATCATTTTTGTAAGTTGTCTGGTTAATCTATTGGTACTTTTGTTTGATTCTTGAAACTTGTCAATTTCCTTTTTCGGATCAAATATCTCCCAGCTACCTCCATTTTCAGAATTGGGTATTTTAAAAGTATTGTCATCAAGTTCTAATGCAGGAAGTAATTCAACATTGTGATGATTCTCTGCGAACTTAACAAGGACAACCTTACCCCAAGCCTTTATTTCTTTAGTAGTCGAGTACT
>JBAYZW010000164.1:0-2604 GCA_041672305.1 Bacilli bacterium | reverse complement strand
GTGGGTGCCGAACTCAGAAAAGGGGATTTCATAAGAGCTCAGGTCATCGAAACCGAACCTTCTCTTCAATTGTCCACCAGAGACGATGATTTTGGTGTCATCCGCTCATACTGCGGTACATGCAAAACCGAAATGGAACGCAAAGGAAAAGGGCTTTACTGCCCCGAATGCAAATATTCTATGCCCAGGAAGCTTGCCAGGGACTACGGAAACGTTAAATTATGAACGAACAGGAAGTGGAAGGTCTCCGTGCCGAACTCACGGCATTGAGAGAAGAGGTCAAAGACCTCAAAGACATAATCAGCGGCTTGTATTACATGATGATAGATGAGGATGAGGATGACGGATCCCCGATACAGACGGGGAGGTATCTGAACTGAAACTCATCGCCCTCCTGTCCGGAGGGATCGATTCTCCGGTTGCGGCCTACGTTATGGCGGAAGCCGGTGCGGAAATCATACTTTTACACATGGACAATACCCCGTACGAGGACGGCCGTTCACTGGACAACGTGAAGGATTTGGCCCAACGTCTCAGAGAAGCCACCGGCCAGGAAATGCCGCTGTATTCCGCAGAGCACGGTTCTTCACAGGCCGCCATCAGCGGGAAATGCGATGTAAAGTACCAGTGCGTGTTGTGCAAACATCTGATGCAGCATACCGCAAGGAAAATGTGCGGAATATACGGATGTTCCGGAATTGTGATGGGAGACGCCCTGGGACAGGTTGCGTCCCAGACTCTGAGAAATATCAGGGCCGAAAATATCGGAATGGATATTCCGGTTTTGCGTCCTTTGATCGGCTACGACAAAATCGAAATCGAGGAAATTGCAAAAAAGATCGGAACTTACGAAATATCCATTCGGCCTGCCGTAAGCTGTACGGCAGTTCCTCAGGGGCCGGTCACGGATGCGAATCCCGCAAAAATCCGGGATTTCGGCAAACTGATTGATGCCGAAAGTCTTGCAACGAATTCGGCAACATCGGCAATAAGAATTTCCTGAATCAGTAAAATGCCGAGCAGTACTGTATCTGTCTCTGGTTGTATACCATATCCAAAGTTACACGGTTTATGTATCTGGCCTGTACCGCCGAAATGTAAAGGGTGTTGTCTCCGACGGGTATCTTGATGTCGTTGGCCTTTGGAGGCTTAACGGTTATGGGCACCAAAGCAGGACCGCTGCAGGAAGTGCAAACGCGGTAATCCACGCCTTCCTCGATTATTTTATTCTTAACATCCTCGTCTA
This sequence comes from Bacilli bacterium, assembly GCA_041672305.1. Classification (GTDB taxonomy): domain Bacteria; phylum Bacillota_I; class Bacilli_A; order RFN20; family CAG-826; genus JAAYDH01. The sequence continues at coordinate 1,358 of JBAYZW010000164.1, read as the reverse complement.
CGCTGATGTTCATATAACCGTGGAAAGCCCTTTCTTTTATAAAATTATCCTTTTTTTATAAAGGAATCGGCGATATCTTTGCAGGGATTCTCCGAAGGTGTCGATTCTATCCCTTCCAACGCCGTTACCCTGCGATCCAATATCATGGCCGCGCCTATGTCATCCTCGGAGCGTATGAGCCGCCCTATGGCCTGCCGTATCCTTCGGGCGGCCGGAATTTTGGACGCGTATCTGAAACCGTCTCCGAAACGGATTTCGCAATATCTCGTGAAGGCTTTGTGCAGTGCGGTGGGACGGGGGTATGGCACGCCTATGACAACCGCGACTTCCAGATCTTTGTCGGGAAAGTCCAATCCTTCGCTTATTCTGCCTCCCGTGACGGCGAACAGAACGCTCTGAGGGGTGTTTGCGAATCCTTCGACGACTTCCATAAGATCCGGCTGGCTCATTCCTCTGACTTCAAAAAATATGTCTTTTCCTATTCTTTCCGGAATTCCGTCTTTGATGAATGTTTCCATAAGCTTGTAAGACGGGAAGAACACCGCGGTGTTTCTGTCGGTGCATCTTGCGATGCCCACAGTCAGATCTTCAAGTCTGGCTATATTCTCTGGATCGCTCATTTCCTCGTACTTTGTGGATACGTCGGTCACATGACCCACATACAGATTGTCGGGGTTGAAGGGTGATTCGAAAACTCTGGTTTCCGCTCTTTCAATGCCCAATTCTCTGGCGTAATCTTCCAACGGAGCCAGTGTCCCGGACATGTGAATCGAGGAGTGGCAGGCCGTCAGCGGATAAGCGGCTTCCCTCGGGTCCATGCAGTATACCTTCAGACGGGTGTTGTCATGGTCTTCCACCAATCTGACATAGAATCCGTCCCCGGTCATGTACCAGTGCTGTAAAAATCTGCCGAGGGAACCCACGTATGTCCGGGGCAGTTTTTTCTTCTTTTTCTTTGCTTCGGATATGATTTCTCCTACATTTATCAGAGAATCCGATATTGAGGATATGGTACGGGATCCCGTACCCAGACGTTCCATCAGTTCATCCTGCATAAAATAAGGGGGAACGATTCCGTCGTCCTCCACCAGATACTCCCGGGCGGCTTTGATTATATCTTCCATGACTCCGGTCAGATCCGTTATTTTGAATCCGTCCGATATATCCGGATCTCCCCATTCCTTCGCTTCTTTTTCGGCCAGAGCCAGTGCCCTTAAGCTGTATTCGGAGGTCATAATTTCTCTCAGGTAATCCGGCAAATTATGCGCTTCGTCGATTATCAGAATCATCGAAGACAGCGGTGTTTCGGCCCAGTCGGAAAATCTTGTGAAAATCTGCGGCATGAATATGAAGGGATA
>JBAYZW010000163.1:0-2606 GCA_041672305.1 Bacilli bacterium | reverse complement strand
TTCCACCATTAGCTAATGACAAAGAGAGATTATTAATAATTGCTTTAGAGACTTTGTCAGGCACAACATCGATTGTGTTAACCGAGAGAATAAAATCAAAATAATCGGGGAATTGAAGTAATTTTAATTCATCTCCCACCATAAAATGTAATTTATCAAGTTGAGAAAGGATAGCCACTTCTTGGTCGCATTTAATCGCTGATTCAGATTGATCAATTCCTAATCCATAAGCAAATGGTTGAGTAAAATAAAGTTCAAATAATCCCCAACCAGAACCGCAGCCAAAATCAAGGACCTTACTATCTCTTTTTAACGATGCACTAATGACTTTATTAAAGCCTTCATCCTCAACCCATTTGGCGGTCAATTTTTCAGGCTTTAAAGATTGAAAAGATCGATTCCAAAATTCTTTCAATGATTGATAGTCATTCATATTATATTTTTAAAGCTTCTTTTAAATCTTGATAAATGGTTTCAGGTTGAGCTTCAGCACTAGCTTCATCCTTGCCGACCACACCAATATAAAATTTAACTTTTGGCTCCGTCCCACTCGGGCGGACACAAATCGTGTTTCCATTAGCAAAAAAGATTTTCACCACATTGCTTTTTGGCAATAAAATCGGTGTTTCTTTTTGACCTACAATAGCAACTTGTTTATAATAATCTTCAATGCGAACAACAGGGGAACCTGCTAACTCAGCAAATGGATGATCATGAAGTTCATTCATCAAATTATCCATCTTTTGTTGGCCGACTGAACCAGTAAAAGCAATGGAATAAATCTTATCAACATGCCAACCAAATCGCTCATTGAGTTCTTTCCATACGACATCAAGACTCTTTCCTTGAAGATAGTAATATAGAGCCATTTCACAATACATTAAGATAGCCTGACAACCATCTTTATCACGAGCAAAAGGAGAAATTAAACATCCATAGGATTCTTCGTAGCCAAATTCAAAATGAGGTCCATGATGTTTTTCATAATAATCAATACGATTGCCAATAAATTTAAAACCGGTTAGAAATTCTTCTACTTTAACACCATATGATTTAGCTACTTCTTTACCTAAAGAAGAAGTCACAATCGTCGTATACATCACGCCGTCACTAGAAAGTGTACCTTGCTTTTTTCTCTCAGAGAAAATGTAATCAATCAACATCGCTCCTGATTGATTACCAGTAAAGGTTTGATATGTCCCATCACTAGCTAAATAAGCTAAACCGACACGATCACCATCCGGATCAGTCATCACCACTAATTGAGCGCCAATTTCTTTTGCTAATTTAATCGGTTCAATATAAGAACGTTGATCTTCAGGATTAGGAGATAAAGTTCCAGAAAAATCAGGATCGGGATCACACTGTTTGATAACAGGAGCGACATCATATCCTAAATCATTGAAAATACGCATGGCATTGATATAGGAAGTACCATGATTAGGAGTAAAAACAATCTTATATCCCTTTTTAGGTAAATGAGGATTTAATGCAATGCCTTCCACCAATTTAACATAAGTATCATCGACATCACTGCCCAATATTTTATTAACTCCGCGAGGAGTTGTTACTTTGTAAGTAACATCTAAATCATTAGGTAAGGAATTGATAAGTTCAACCAATCGAGAAATCTTATCTGGCACTAATTGGCAGCCTGTTTCATCATAGACTTTATAACCATTATATTCTTTGGGATTGTGGCTAGCGGTCACCATAATGCCGCCGCAAGCGCGAAGATAACGAACGGCATATGAGAGTTCCGGAGTGGGTCTCAAACTATCAAAGATATATGTATTAATACCAAAGTCATTTAACACTTGGGCTGATAATAAGGTAAAAGCCCGCGATTGGTGACGATTATCATGAGAGATAACAACACCCTCTTGTTTAGCGCGAGGAAACTTCTCTAATAGATATAAAGCAAAGCCCACCGTCGCTCTTCGAATTGTAAAATCGTTAAGGCGATTCGTTCCGGGACCTAAGATTCCTCTCATCCCCGCTGTTCCGAATTCCACATCCTTAAAAAAAGCATCATCCTTATCTTCTTTACTCATATGAGTAAGAATATCTTTATCTTTTTCACTGACGAGAGGACTAGCGAGCCAACGCTCGTATTTTTCATTGACTGTCATGATTTATTTTCTCCTTTAATTGTATGATAATATTCTCTAATTCGCTCGGTAAAGGAGCGACAAATTTACGACTAGACAAATAACTAAAAGGTTCGTCGAGATGACCAAAGTGCATCTCGCTAGCGTGTAAGAACTGATTTTTTAAACCAAACTCCTTATAAAAAGCATTATTAATTTTAAAATCACCATATTTACTATCGCCAATAACAGGGTGATGAATATAGGCGAGATGAACGCGAATCTGATGGGTCCGTCCTGTCACAAGAGTGACATCTAGTAATGTATAGTCACCGAGATTTTTGACAACTTTATAAATTGTTTTAGCCACTTTAGCCCCATTATCTTTACTAGCCACTTTGACAGTATTAGTCGCTTCATCTTTTAGCAAAGGAGCGTCGACATAACCATCTTTTTCAATCTTGCCATAAACAAGCGTTAAGTAGTGTTTGCCAATCGCATCTCTTTCTTTAAGAA
>JBAYZW010000162.1:0-2630 GCA_041672305.1 Bacilli bacterium | reverse complement strand
CATAAGAAAATATACAATTACACACACAACCCTCTTCAGAATACTGGAATATATGGAATATGTCAGCATAAAGCTATCTCAAAATGAATGATAGAGATTCCCATTTTTCCTCTTATCTCTACTAGAAAACCGTAGTTTCAACTCCAAAATCACTTATTTCCGGCACAAAAACTATCCGCTTCCCCCCCGCAAAAATCCTCCTCGAACGAAAAATACGCGATATTCTGCCGATTTCATCATCAGCACGACCCATAATATATAAATACAGCACACGTGCGATGAAAAATCTGTATGGGGGGGTAAAACTCCGTCCGTCCGTAAGTATTTACGGACGGAAAAAAAGCTCTCATCAATCACTTTTTTTTCACACGTGTGGTCTCTTATTATTATACTTATATTTAGTACAGAAGAGAGAGAGAGAGAGAGAGAGAGAGAGAAAGAAAATTACAAAGAACAAGATGTGGTATATAATATTTTCCGTCCGTAAGGACGTATTTTTTTGCCGGTTATCGTATTTTCATCGCACGTCTGCATGATTTATATGTGATGAGTGTGATTTTTTCATCAAATCGGCAGGATTCGGCGTATTTTTATTTTGACCGCTGGTTTTGATGAAAAAATGCGGGTGAAAAATGTGCCGGGATGAAGCAAAATGGAGTGGAAACTGTGGTTTTCGAGTGGAAAGTGAGAGTGAAATCGATGGTTTGTGACCTTGGTTAGCTCCTCATATCCTTGTAAAAATGGGACGGAGGCGGTGTGATCTTGACCGGGAAAAACTGACGTGCTTATGAGATGTACTTCGTTTTCGTGTACGGCAGAGTGTAGACACAAGAGAAAGTATCAACCGCGAACCGCAAATGAAAGATTTGCTCCGGTAAGGTCGGCCGCTTTCCGCGTCCGACCCGCTTCAGCTAAGACCGCTCGTCGCAAACATTCTTTTTGCTTAGCTAAGACCGGTCCTATGGACCGGTCCGCCTCCGTAAACACTATATAATCATGATTATACCAATCACGATTATACAACGCAGCGGTTCCTTAGAAGAGAACAAGAACTTGCATGGCTGCAGGAACGATTCCGACCAGCCAAAAGGTCAGCCCCTTGTTCTTTACGGCAGACGCCGGATCGGCAAAACTGAAAACCCTCCGGCTGTTTGCCAAAAACAAAGAACTCCGCGAAACTCCAGTATACAATACCATCATCGGCCCGTTCCTCTCGGCAATACAAAACTATCTGATATCCACACAAAACCTTCATCAAAAATCAAAACTCAGCTCTTACCTGCACAACCTGATCGAACTTGGGTCCATAACCCGCAAATCTTCACAAACCATGTCATGGGGTGTGGAGGAGTAATGTCCTATTATTGCTTTGAATATCCCAATTATTTCAAAAATCATACAAAAAATATATTAGGCATAATTCATCTCTATTTAATGCAGATAATATAAAATCAGTTCTACTGATCAGTATTTATCAAAGGTGCGATCATGACAACAAAACAAAAGTTTCCCTTCTCAAAAAACCCTCCCTTGATTACAAGGGGCCATATGTTTGCCGTTTTACTTGTGTGTTTTACTCTTTTATCTCTGTTTGTGGGCGGCGCTGGGGCTGTGACATACAACGGGAGTTGTGGCGATCACCTGACCTGGACCCTGATAACAGAGACCGGTTTATTGGAGATCGATGGTACTGGTAATATGACAGATTATGACTATTATCCTTCAACAAGACCTGGCTGGCATCAGTATCGAGATAATATTACTAAAGTTATACTTAGTTCCGGCGTAACATCCATTGGAAAATATGCATTTCAGGACTGCCGTGCTCTTCAAAACGTTACAATTGGCAATAGCGTAACGTCCATTGGAGATAATGCATTCCAGTGGTGTACTTCCCTCACCTCTGTCGTCATCCCCGACGGCGTAAAGTCCATTGGAAATCTTGCATTTGATGAATGTCATTCCCTCACTTCCCTCACGATTGGCAATGGTGTAACGTCCCTTGAAGGGTCTGCATTTCAGAGGTGCTATTCCCTCACTTCTCTCACCATTGGCAATGGTGTAACGTCCATTGGGGGGTCTGCATTTTCTCAATGCACTTCCCTCACCTCTGTCATCATCCCTGACAGCGTAACGTCTATCGGATATGGTGCATTTTCCGCCTGCAGTTCCCTCAATTCTGTTGAGATCCCTGACAGCGTAACATCCATTGGACAAGGTGCATTTTCCGCCTGCAGTTCCCTCAATTCTGTTGAGATCCCTGACAGCGTAATGTCCATTGAACAACATGCATTTTTGGAATGCGATGCCCTCACCTCTGTTGTCATCCCCGACAGCGTAACGTCTATCGGATATGGTGCATTTTGGGACTGTGATGCCCTTAAAAACTTGACAATCGGTAATGGTGTAACTTCCACTGGAAACCGTACATTTGCTGATTGTTCCAACCTTACCTCCGTCATCATTGGTAATAGAGTAACTTCCATTGGAGAGTTGGCATTTGATGGGTGTCCCGCTCTTTCTAATCTAACCCTCCCAAAAGGTCTAACATCTATTGGAAATCAAGCATTTCAGAGGTGTTATTCCCTCACCTCTGTCGTCATCCCTGACAACGTAACATCCATTGGAGA
>JBAYZW010000161.1:0-2643 GCA_041672305.1 Bacilli bacterium | reverse complement strand
GATATAGGCCTTCAAATAAATAACCATGAATCTTCTGAAGAGAAATTGTTTTTCCGACTTCTTCCTCCTGAATTAAATTTGTTTTATAAAAATCATAGGCTTTTTGTTTGCTTTGTTCATCAATAGGATCCAAATTGCCTGAAATCCATTTTAAAAAGCTCTCGTTCTGCGGAGAATGAATAATAAAAGCAAGTTTTTTAATTCCGTTTTCATCTATAACATCAGAATTATATTTCTTATCATCAGAGGCTAACAATTTCAGTTGTCGACAAAATGTATTCAACTGGGGATGTCTTCTTTTTAGAGCATTCCAATAGATTCGAGGACTTTTAGAGTCGGTGATAGAAATAATCACATCAATGGCGGAATACCACCACTTATTCTCTTCTACGTCCCATATTGCTCTCACTTTTCGATTTAAAAAATAACGAATTGAATGCTTTATCATAATATTATGATAACATAATACATTTCAGTTGTCTACAAATTGTATACAACTTAAAAATAGAATTCTTATATCAGATTTCTTGAATGCTACAAAATAAACCAGTTGCTAAATCAAAAATAGCATAATGAGACATTGCTTCATGATGTGAAAAGCACACTTGCGTGCAATTAGTTCAAAGTGCAATTTGCACTTAGAATTATTCAAAGAAAAAACAGGATCAATTATATCAATCCTGTTGTGTTCTAATGTGTTTGTTAAACAGCAGAAATACCATTTTTTGTACAAAGGGCACTAAAAGATGCTCAACGAGACGTATGTTGTTCGCTGACAATTTCCAAAATCGCATTTTTTTGATGCGGTTACTGTCAAAAGAATAACAAAAAAATCGCAAAGATTAATTCTAGACAAGACTTAATGTGATTTCTATATCGCCTTGATCTGCTTTTAATAATTCTTTTAGTTGTTCTTGAGAATAATGATAAATGTGACCTATTTTAGTAAATGACCAAGTGTTAGTGTCATAATATAAACAAATTGATGTTCCTTGATATAGAATTACATCTCCTGGTTCAGTGGTGATGCTCGTATTATTTTGGGGCAGAGTATATCCAATGTCTCCAACTTTTTCAAAGCCTCCATAGTCATGCGCTGAATAAGTTATGTTGGTTTCTTTTAAAATATCAACTAAAGCATCTACTGAAGAATTGCTTTCTAATTCAATACCAATTTTGACATTGTTTATATATATATAAACATCATATTATTTTCCTCCTCTTCCGATAATGAATCAGAAGGTTCATCGCTGTCTTGTGGAAAAGTACCACTAGTATCAGAGACATTAAAACTCGAACAACTCGATAATGATAAAAAGAAAAAGAAAGAAAATGCCAACTTTAGAAGTTTCACAATTTCTCACCTAGTTTTAAGTATTCATTATCATCTACTTTTTCACACCATTCATTTGAACCGCCAACGGCAGGTATTTCTAAAGCAACATGAGTAAACCAGTGATCTTTGCTAGCACCATGCCAATGCTTTACTTCTGGGGCAATATAAACAACATCACCAGGATAGAGTTTACGGGGCTTTTTATTATATTCTTGATACCAACCTTCACCATCGGTGCATAATAAAATCTGTCCACCTTTATGATGGATATGCCAGTTATTTCGACAACCGGGTGCAAAGGTTACGTTAAACGCTCCTACTCCATTTAAATTCAAAGGCTTTAAATAACTCTTTCCCATGAAATATTGAGCATAATTAACATTCTCTTCTCCAAGTCCAAATAAGGAATCAGATGAATTCATAATATTTGTATCGGCATAAACCTCTCTAACGATAGGGAAAACCGCCCAAGCATTAGGCCAGCCAACATAAAAGGCTAAATGTGTAATGATTTCAATCATTTCTTCTTTACTCACGCCATGAAGTTTGGCGTTATTGATATGGTATTTTAAAGAGTTATCAAAGATTCCTTTACTCATTAACGCAGTCACAGTAATGATGCTTCTAACTTTTAAAGAGAGCTTATCTTCTCTGCTCCATACTTCACCAAATAAGATATCATCATTTAAGTGAGCAAATTCCGGAGCAATATCACCTAATTGTTTTTTTCCTGCTTCTTGTTTCATTTATATGCTCCTTCCGAGATCATAAGACTCTTTTATTTTATCTTGATGTTTGTTCGCCTCTAAAGGTTCGCTTATTCCACCACCGCGAATAATACCTTTAAGTTCAACATCTTCAAAGCATTCAACCCATCCACTAATTCCATTATAAGCTCGATCAAAAGCATGATTGTCTTCATCTGCCGCAGTAGCAATCACATAAACCTCTCTGAATCTATAGTCACTTCCATAAATAGGGTTCATTCTATCTAATAAGGTTTTTAGTAAGCCCGACATCTCATAGTAATAAATTGGGGTAGAAAACACTACTACATCGGACTTTTTGACTTCGTTTATTATTTCCTCGACATCATCCTTGATCACACATCTATGGTTCTTTTGACATGCCAAACATCCTTTGCAAAACTCGATATGTTTATTTTTTAAAGAGATATATTGAACAGTATTTCCGCTATCTGTGGCACCTTTTTCAAAAGAACGAGCAAGTATTTCCGAGTTTGATCCCGCTCTTAAACTAGACGAAATAATAATTATTCTTTTCATCTTTATTTATCATTTATCTTT
>JBAYZW010000160.1:0-2645 GCA_041672305.1 Bacilli bacterium | reverse complement strand
TACTGCCGCCTTTGCTCTTGGCTTAATCTTTGTACAGGATTGCCGGAGCATTTGTATATTTAAGGCCGAACTCCGATAATCAGTACCTTATCGGAAACTTTTCCTTGCCCAGTTGCCAGAGATACTTGTCGATGTCTTTCAACGTATAATCGGTTAATTCGTAAAAATCCCGGAACTCCGACAGAATACCTTTGAAGGCCTTATAATCTTTCAGATCATCGTTTCTGAAAAAATAAAAACCGTCAACATCACGAAAATGTCTCAGGATCCTATCAACATACCTGTCATATATGGGATAATCCAGGGGTTTATGGTGACTGCAGTATTTCGTAGCAAAAGAGTAGAATTTTTTGACAGACCCGTTTTCCATTTTTACAACAGCAATTTCGTTAACTAAATTTTCATCACCGTCGGCGAGTCTTTCATCAATATCTAGGTTGAAAATGTGTTTGGCAACAGGGAAAATTGAAAAAATATTGGTGCTGTAAAAATCATTGAGTGATGAAGCTTTTATGAGTACGTGATTAATATCAGAGTTTTTTGGATAAGTTTTAAAAAATAATTCATTCAACGCATCCTCCTGCAAGGTATAGTTTCCTAAATTATTCCACGCATCCAGATAATATTCCATTTGACTTTTACACGGTCTGGGCACATCGGCATTCTGCGATTTTCGTTTTTGTATTTTATTCGCGGGTTTATTTGATTTCATTGAAACAGCGGACGAAACAGTTTTTTTACTGTCTTCTGTATATTCTGCAACCACCAGTTTACCGTCGTTTGCTCTCGTGATACACCAAACTCCGTGTTTGTTTGAATCGTACAGAGACACTTTACCGCGTCCGACGTTAAAAAGAAAATCGACATCTCTGTTGGATATGCGAGGTTTGATATTTTTGGAGAAATGAACTCAACTCGGATGATTCACCGAACCTTCGATTATTTGTGCATTGATTGTAGAAGTATTTACATTCCCGTAACGGGCGGTTATGTATTCCCTGATTTCCTCATAAGTTATTAGTTCGTTTTCAGACTGCTCAGCGGCTTCTTTCACCATTTGCCATACGAAAGGTTTGTTTTTCATAGGTTCACCTCTCTTCCGTGTAAGATGTCGGTATGTACGCTTACACAGTAATAACATTCTGTCAAAAAATTATGTTGACTTTAAATGTCAATATCCCGGAAATAGTGTCGGTAATGATTTGAAAAATCAATTTGATAAACAATGACATGACGGCTAAACCACAAAAATGATTATAAGAAATGAATTTTGTATAAAAAAATCATATTGCAAAGCCAAAATGCACAATAATAAACGGATTTTAAAAGAAAAGTAAATGGTTTGGTTATCGGATTTACTTTTATCCGTCAGTTTGGTACAACAGGCTTCTTGGCTTCGACGTCCTTAACCAGAATAAGCAACATCTTGAATTTGGTCATCCCGTATACTGCATGGGGAATACTCTTCGGCAGAATGATTGTCTCGCCTTCCCTGAGCATGAATTCCTCGTCTGCTATGGTTATCTTGGCTTCACCGTCAAGAGCCAGTACCATTGCGTCGCCGGGAGCTGTATGTGTTTTCAAACCTTCCCCCTCGTCAATGGCTATTACGGACAGATTGAGACCCGGTTTATTGACCAACGTCAAATTTACCACCTGACCGGGGCGGTAATCTACCAATTCTTTCGCAATCATCTTGGTGGACAGATCTATATTTTTGATGAGTTCCCCTTCCATGGGCAGTAATATGCTTATGTACTTAACTGATTTTGCAGCGGAGATTACTGTATCCGTGTTGGGAGGAATGACGTAAAGTTCTCCCTCAGTAAGTTCTGCGGGCGATTTGCCGTCTATTTTTAATTCTCCGTCCAAAACTTTAATCAGATTTTGAAACGGGGATTTCATCTCGCTTATTTCTTCCCCTTCGTCAAAAAAATACATATGAATCGATACGTCGGAGTTGTCGAGCATACTGTAACTTATTGTTTGACCCCGGCCTTCGGAAATAAGGTCCTTCAACCTAAAAATTTCTGAGTTCTTTATATTCTTGAAAACGGACATCGTTCTGCGTATATGATTTAAAGAAAATAAACTTCTCCTTTTGATTGGAAAACCGATGCTTTTCAACTTTTATTGAAAATTGATTAATGAAGAATAATAACTCATTCTGATACTTTATGCATGATTATGTACATTAAACAGGGATGGTACATGCAAAAGTAAAATATAAGGTTCGAAAACATTTCACTTTCATGGACAATGTCATCATAGTCTATGATTCGGGAGCTGCACGCAAGAAGCATGCTTCCGATTACAAAAGGTTCAAGAAGGCCAAGGATGCCCTCCTGAAAGCGGGATTCAATGTGGAATACGTTGACTGCAAGTCAGCCGCCGACGTTACCGGTGACGGTGAAGCCCAGGCGCTTGTCAAGGCCGACGGATTCGATGTTTTGCCCATCGCTGAGTACGAGGGGGCCGTAATCACCAGCGGCGGATACGTATCCAACCAGGATCTCGTCGATTTCCTGGAGGTGCCGGACGGCGTCATCGACGCTGTTCGCAGCAAGCCGCCGCCGCTTTATGAAACGGGGCCTGCGTTGGACTGCTCTCAGACCGACGTTCCGAAGTAAAGTTTCAGAACCTGA
>JBAYZW010000159.1:0-2658 GCA_041672305.1 Bacilli bacterium | reverse complement strand
GAGTCGAGAACGCCGGCCGTCTCCTCGGAGGAGGAAATCCGGATCGGTGAGCGCGAAACAGCCGTGGCGGCAAGAAAGCCGCCCGAAAAAACCAAGGCGGTTCCCATAGAACGGATAGAGGTGCAAAGGAGGGACGTTCCCGAGCGGCTTGACGAAGCCCTTCGCCGGATCCAGGAAAGGGTGGCGTCGGGACGGCCTCAAGCTTCCGTATCGCCGCCCGGCCCACGAGGGACGCCTACCTCGGGCGCATCTCCCGATGCGGATGTCGACAGGATGAATGCCTATTATTCGGCGCTCTGGGTAAGGATAAAGGAGCAGTGGGCCCTTCCGGAAGCGATCCTGTCCGGCGGTCAGCTGGAAGCGGTGGTGGCGGTGACGATCATGAGAGACGGCTCAATAAATGGGCTCGCGTTCGAGAAGAGATCGGGCAACAGGGTTTTTGATGAATCTGTTGAAAGCGCCGTCAGAAAAGCTGAACCTTTTCCTCCGCTTCCAGGGTGGCTTAACGAACCACACATCGAAGTGGGGATACGCTTTCGTTCTTCAGATTATCGGTGATACAAGAATTTCCACGAAGGAAACGCGACTTACGACCGCCTTTCGTGCTCTTCGTTGCTGTTGAGGCGGTCAAAAAATTATCTTTGGAGACAAACATGATTCTATTGGTCGGCCGGGTAGAAGCAGGTTGCGGGATCGTCATAAAGGAAAATAGGAGAAGCAAGGGAAGGGAATTTTGCCGTGCCTTGGGCATTATAGCCGCGCTGTTGCTGAGTTTTTTCGCCTGGAACCCGGCTGCTTCGGCCAAGGTATATATAGATATCGACTCCCCGGCCTTTCAAAAGTTTCCCGTGGCCGTTCAAGACTTCAGGGCGCTAGGCGAGGGCGAGGACAAGGAGGGGAGCGCCGCATTCTTCGCCGACGAGCTTGGGAAATTGCTTGAGATGACCGGTTTTTTCAGGGTTATCCCAAGGGAGGCCTTTCTTGAAGATGGTGCGACGGCCGGCATTACAGCGCCCGAAATTCGCTTCGGCGATTGGCTGTCCATAGGGGCTGACTTCCTTGTAAAGGGTGGTTTCGAATACAAGGACGATGAATTGGTTTCTGAATTCAGGCTGTTTGACGTGGTTAGGGGGTCTCTGATCACGGGGAAACGTTATATCGGAAGACCGGATGACCGGAAGACCATGGTCTTGAAGTTTGCCGAAGAAATCCTGCTTGCTCTTGTAGGCGAGCGCGGCGTTTTTGACACGAAGATAGCCTTCGTAGTCAAGAAGGGGGATAACTCAGAACTGTATACGGTGAGCTTTGATGGTACGAACATGAAGGAAATCACGAACTACGAAACCCTCACCATTCTTCCCCGTTGGTCGCCCGAGGGCGAAAGACTGGCCTTTGTCTCCTATTTGCGGGGGAATCCCGATTCTTATATTCTACATTTAAATTCCGGCCGGCGGGAGGTGCTCACGGACTTTCCCGCTTTGAACATACCTTCGTCATGGTCGCCCGACGGGAAAGAGATATTGATGGTCCTCGGTAAAGACGGCTACAACGACATATACGTGATAGAAATGGAATCGAAGAGACTGAGGAGACTCACCCATAGTCCATCAATTGATGTATCACCTTCATTTTCCCCCGATGGGTCCCAGATTGTCTTTGTGTCGAACCGATCGGGGAATCCTCATCTCTTTATCATGGATTCGAAAGGCCGGAGTGTGAGGAGAATCACATTCGAGGGGACGAACAACACGTCTCCCCGGTGGTCGCCCCGTGGGAACGAGATCGTGTACGTGGGTCTCGTGGAGAAAAGGTTCCAACTTTTCACCATAGACGCCGAAGGCGGCAACAACACTCAACTTACCTACTTCGATGGTGACTGTTTCGATCCCAGTTGGTCTCCCGACGGTCGTTACCTGGTTTTCACCCTTAGACGTGCAGGCATTGAAAAAGTTTGCATAATAAACTCAAATGGTGTAAATCTCAGAATTATAGAGGGCGCTGATTCCGCTAAAAATCCGGCCTGGTCGCCCAGGCTGGATTCATATTGAGGATTTGTTACTGTTGAAAGACGTTATCTGCAGGGTGCGAGAGGGGCCCTGTTTGCCGCACACCCGTAGGAATGGCAACGACGCACATAACATACAACGAGGAAGATGAGGAGGTAGGAATGAAACGGAACTGGCGGTTTATGTGGAGTATGGCGGTTATTTCTATGTTCGTTTTGGTTGCCCTGGGCGGCTGTGCCTGTTTCCAGGAAACGGCGGTAAAGGAGACCCCCGCTCCGGTGGCGGAAAAACCCACCGAACCGGCCGCTGCACCTGTGAAGGCTACTGATGAGGACGCGGCCAAGGTGGCAGCCATGAGGGAAAAGCTGGTAGCCGAGGCGCATGCCTTTGGAGAACGTCACATCCATTTCGCTTTCGATCGTTACGACTTGAATGACGATGCCCGTGCCTATTTGAACGAGCTGGGGGAATGGCTAAAAAAGAATAAGAACTTCGACGTTATCATCGAAGGTCATTGCGATGAGCGAGGCACTGCCGAGTACAACCTTGCCCTCGGCGAAAGAAGGGCGACCGCCGCGAAGAACTATCTCGTAAATTTGGGGGTTGACGCGAAACGCCTCAGCACGATCAGCTATGGGAAAGAGCGACCGCT
>JBAYZW010000158.1:0-2675 GCA_041672305.1 Bacilli bacterium | reverse complement strand
AGCCCCGATCATGCGCCAATTGACATTGTTGACAACAGGCTGAAGTTTAATTTGAAAGGTTTTCTTATTAAATGAATCATCAATAACCGATAATAAATACCCTTTTCGAGACGCTCTTCTTGTGTGCCCTGTTTCAGGGAAATGCAAGAGATCGGTCTCTTCATCCTTCATATATTGAGGGAAAATCTTTTCCATCGCATTATTGAATTCTTCGACTGATTTATAATCTTGCGGAAAATGACTAGCGACATAAGTGATGTTAAGAGGATAATTTTCACCATTTAAAGTTTTCATCTGCTTAGACATCGCATAGATTTTTTCCACGATATCAATAATGCTGTGACGGTTATAACTCGGTAGGGTCAAACACAAAACATTATCACGATACAAGAATAATGACATTTGACCAGTGCTGTCGCGCAATTGACGAGAGAAATTGCGCAGGACAAAGGCATAGCCTTCATTCCCATCTTTTTCAATCAGCCCATTAAGGTTAGTGATAGAAAGATATAAGGCATAGCCTCTCACACCTCCAAGCCAAGCATTATTCAGATTATCAATATAAGAATAATAAGAATTAGTCAAAGTGTTGCGATCAAAACGATCCATGCGGAAATTATCATTCATCGGTTGCATAAACATATGAATTGAATCATCCTCATCATTATGAAGAACAATCGTTGTCTCATATTTTAATTTTCCAAGGGGCTGAACTAAACTATGCTTACTCATCATCGGACATTCTTCACAGGGAGCAGATCTTCCATAGAGAGCCTTATAGCAAGTGCGATGCTTTTTCGCACTAGGTATCTCATCCATCAAGGCATCGCTAATAAAAGTTAAGCGATGGCTATTTTTAGCGACACTATAGAGTTTAATATTACTCAAGCGAATGACATCGCGAAAACGCGTGCGGTTTAAAAGAGAGAAATTCGTCTCGCGAATAGATTTAACAAAGCAGGAGATAATGTAGGCAAAGACAGAAAGAGATTCGCGAAGATAAGTATCAAGGTTTAACTCCTTATCATCATTAAGGAAATAAAGAACGGCCGCTACTTTATCACCGCCATTATTAAGAATGTAGAAAAAACCAGATTTAATACAATAGATATCAATAAAAGGGGCAATTTTATTGTTGAGATGTTTACGAGAAGAGAAATAATAGGAGTGGTCGCTATCTTTGACTTCATTGAGAACATTAATTAATTCGTTATTAATAGTCACACCTTCAGGGAAAATATGAGAATTGCTCGATGAATAGGAATATTGGCTAACAAATGAATCACTACCATCTTCAAATTCAATTAAACCAGCGCAAGAAAAGCAAAAATAATCAGCGACTTGATTAATTAGTTTATTTAAACGATGACGGGAAGAATGAAGGTTCTTGGCTTCGATATGTAAAGAAGTGAAATTCTCAATGAATTTGCTCATTTGACTGCTATTCATATCACTTTCGAGGAAATAAGGATTCTTTCCCAACTGTGTATTAGGCAAGTAAATGTTTAAAACCTTATTTTGACGAGAGGCGAATTTGAGATCAGTGAGAATTTGATCAGCTCGACTATAAGGATATACAACCGCCGAGGCATGACATAAAACCATTTCTGATCCTTGTGGATTATGCTTTAAAAGTGAAATACTCTTGAGTAATTGATCAAGTTCTTCACGGAATTGCGAAATGCTATCAATGCGAGGAACAAAAAGCAAGAAACCCTTTTTCTTTTCTTCCTCGCTAATAAGCATGCCGTTATAATTGAGGGCTCTTTTAATATTTTTGATTACTATTTTGGCATCTTTATCTTTAATCGTCTCTGTTCCAAGAGCGTAAGATAGGCGAACAAAAGCATTGCGGAAGTATTTGCTCGCTTGAAGAATAAAAGGAATATTATCGACTAACGATTGATAAGTAACAATGGTTCGACTTCCTTTTTCATATTCCAATTTGACATCACTATCCGAGAGCGAACCATCCTCTAAACAAAGAGTGGCAAAATGATGAGAGATATCATCAAACATCGCATTTAACTCATCTGATTCAACAAAATGGTGATTAGGAAGAGTGTTAAAGAGTTTTTTACGATGTGTAAAGATTTTGATATTATCACGCATTCCGAGATATAAATCGTCGTAAAGAAGGGTTTTCGCTTGGCGAACGAATAAAAACCCACCGATAGCCAAAATAAGAGCCAAAAAGGCTAAAATGGCTACTAAAACAATAAGGAATATTTCATTTTTAATGAGAGCAAAAGCTAAAATGAGACCAATGAAGTCTAGACCGAGCAAAGAGAAGAAAATAATCGAGACAATATTATAGATTTTATATACTTGTAAAATTCTTAATTTCTTAGATTCTTTTTTCATTTCATCTATCCCCCTTATCGCAAGATGTCCTGACGACTAATTTCGCCAATGCAAGACACGACAGCTTTACCGACAACAGCGTATTGCCGCAAAATATTCAAATAACTATTCAATTCTAATTTAACTCCGGCTTTTCCTTCGACAACTTTAACCGTGACAAAAGGCACATCGCAAAGATAGGAAACTAGGGCAATACCAGCACTTTCTCCATCGATGACAATGTCGTCGCGAGAACTAATCAATTTTTCATCTTTACTAATATTTTTCATGATATGTTTATCTTGACAATAAGCGCTTGATGAGAAGAAAAG
>JBAYZW010000157.1:0-2683 GCA_041672305.1 Bacilli bacterium | reverse complement strand
CCTATGTTCGTGGTGGCAAGATTGGTTTATTCGGTGGTGCTGGTGTCGGCAAAACGGTTTTAATTCAAGAATTAATGCGTAATATCGCTAATGTTAAAGGTGGTATTTCCGTCTTTGCAGGTGTTGGTGAACGCAGTCGTGAAGGCAATGACTTATATCGTGAAATGCAAGAATCAGGAGTTCTAAAAAGAACTGCCCTTTGTTTTGGTCAGATGAATGAGCCACCAGGTGCTCGTATGCGAGTGGGTCTTTCTGCTTTGACGATGGCGGAATATTTCCGCGACTACGAACACACTGATGTTTTGCTTTTTATCGATAATATTTTTCGTTTCACTCAAGCCGGTAGTGAGGTGTCCGCTCTTCTTGGTCGTATGCCAAGCGCCGTCGGTTATCAGCCGACATTAGCTACCGAAATGGGACAATTACAAGAGCGAATTACTTCGACTAAAGACGGTTCTATTACATCTGTGCAGGCTATTTATGTCCCAGCTGATGATTTGACTGATCCAGCTCCAGCGACGACTTTCTCTCATCTCGACGCTAAAACGGTCTTGGACCGTAATACCTCAGCATTAGGTATTTATCCCGCTGTTGATCCATTGAATAGTACTTCGACAGCTTTGGAACCTGATATTGTCGGACAAGAACATTATGATGTCGCTCGTCGGGTTATTGAAGTTTTGGAACGCTATCGTGAATTGAGCGACATTATCGCTATTCTTGGAATGGATGAACTTTCGGATGAAGATAAAAAGACGGTCGAAAGAGCGCGTAAAATTCGTAATTTTCTCTCTCAACCATTCCATGTGGCAACCCATTTTAATGGCATTGAAGGCATCTATGTAAAACGCGAAGATACCGTCAGAAGTTTTAAGGAGATTCTCGATGGTAAGGCTGATGATCTTCCTGAAGTGGCTTTCCTCTATGTGGGAACGATAGATGACGCTCGCAAGAAGGCGAAATCGATAAAATAAAATGAAAACCTTTGTTCTTGATATTTTTACTCCCTATGGTCATTATCTCAAAACGAACGCTTCCTTTTTGGAAGTTCGTTCCGATAAGTATCTTTTAGGAATTTTAGCTGGGCACGCTCCTTTGGTTTCTTCTTTATCCATTAGCAAAATGGTGATTGAAATGGATGGACATCGCTATCTTTATGCTATTGGCAGCGGTGTTATCAAAATTGATAAAGAGGGAGTTACCTTACTTTTAGATTCGGTTGAACGTTCTGATGAAATTGATTTAAAACGCGCTATTGAAGCAAAAAAGAGAGCGCAAAATAGGTTAGAAAATATCCATGATGAGAGCATTGATGAAAAGCGCGCTAAATTAGCATTAGCTCGCGCTTTAAATCGCATTCGTCTCATTGACAAAGATATTGATTGACAAGACTTTTTAATTCTAAACCATCATCTAGCAAATAGTTGGTGGTTTTTATTTGCTCATCTGAACAACAAAAAACAGCGATACTATCTTCGGAAGAAGCAATTGTCAAAGTCGTGCACAATTGGTCAAATACGGAAGTTTCAAAGCGATTTTTATTAAGAAACGCTGTTCTCATTGTCGATGATTCTATGGCGGCTGGATAGACAATATCATAAAAAAGATGAAGTGATTCTCTATGAAAATCATCGTAGATAAAAACGAGAGTTTCTTCGTTTTCTGAGAAGAAAGAATTCATGCTTGCCTCTTGGGTAAATGTCGCGATGGAACACTGATAAAAATGTTGTTTGGCGACTGGTTTAAATGACGTATAAGATAACAAGACATTATAATCAAAAGAATAGGTTAAAATTTGATTATTAATAATCAATAGCGAAGGAGTCGATAATCCATTGGTAAAGATCTCTGGATAAGCCGTGTTTAGGGATTGATAGCCAACACTAGTGTATTCAAGAGAATAGATGACATAATGATAATCCTTGATAAAAGATTGAATACTGACTTGAGCATCATGGCAATAATTGCAGGTATTAGAATAGACAAACAAAGCATAGGATGCGTTACTAGCCGTTAAATTTAATAATTGTGTGGCGGATAAGTTTTCTGTTAGCGATTGTTCATCATTAATTTTCAAATCAATATTGTTCATCAAGGGAATGGCGTATTGACTTCGAATTGGTGAGCAACCGATTAAAAATAAGGAAAGAAAGGTCCACAATGCATATTTTTTCATACTCAAACTATAAACTATTATCAATAAAAATGATATGAACTTGATGAAAAAAGGAGTAAAATAATTTATAATATAGCCTCATTAATGAGGCTGATATCTAATTTCATCTGATTAGTTGTTGAAATGAGAAAAAATCGATAAACTAATGGAGTGTTAAGTTTCTTAACAAAATTGTAAATAGTGAATTGATTCACGATTGCATACGATTAAATGATTAGTTTATTAACTTTGTTTACTATCAAAGAATATAACTGAAACAAATGATGAAGTTATCAAGGAGATAAAGATGAGAAAAATTGGAATTCTAGGAGCTGGTACATGGGGCACTGCTCTAGCAAATATGCTTGCAAAAAGTGGACATCAAGTCACTCTTTGGTCCCGCTATGAAGAGGAAGTAGCAATTTTAAAAAAGACACTCAGCCATAAAAATTTACCTGGATGTACTCTTTCAAAAGACATTATTTTCTCCTGTGACATGCAAGAAGTATGCCAAAAGAAGGATATTGT
>JBAYZW010000156.1:0-2715 GCA_041672305.1 Bacilli bacterium | reverse complement strand
GGAAAAAAGATAAAAAATTGTTTAATATCATCCAAATAGGAAGAAATTGTTTGCCGCGATAATCCTTTCTCAGCAGTAATGTATTGTTCATATAAATCAATAGCGTCAGTAATTTCCATATTATTTGTCCTTCTTCTTGACTTCTGAAGCGCGAATTAATGAGGGTTTCTTTAATTTGCGATTCAATTCATTAATTAACAATTTGGTTCGGCTCTTCTCTTCCGCTTCCTGATAATTAAAAAGAGACATCTGAATGGCCATATCACGTGGATCAATCAAGTTTTGAAGAGTGACGCCCACCAAACGAACAGTGAGAGGCAAATAATTATTTTCATACAGATGAACTGCTGTTTGATAAATAAAACGATAATCGTTTGTGGGATTATCAAAAGTAATTGATTTGTTATGTGAGACAAAAGTCGCTTCTTTCACTGTGATTTGAATCGTGGTCCCCAGTCGATTTTCCTTGACCGCTCGGGAAGATACTCCTTTAGCTAAATTCTCGAACATATATCTTATTTCTTCAATATTGTTGGTATCGTGATGAAAAGTTGAAGAACTGCCAATCGATTTAGATTCCTCAGGTTTAAAAATTACCTCATCAGATCCACGCCCAGAAATCCAATCCTTAATTACATAGTAAAACTTTCCTAATATGCCAATTAGTTCCTGATCATTTGAAGCACATCGATTAGCTAAATCACCAATAGTTAAAATACCAATACTTTTTAGTCTTGGGGCGGTTTTGCGACCAATACCATACATCTTATCAATGGACAATGGGTAGAGAATGCGAGGGATATCTCGCTTGCGAATAATCGTTAAACCCATCGGCTTTTGATAATCGCTACCCATCTTGGCTAAAAATTTTGTGGCAGCCACTCCAATTGAACATTTCAAACGAGTTTTAGTGAATAAGTCATTTTGCATCTGACGGAAAAATTGCTCAATGTTGGTTTGTTTTTTCACCACTTCAGTGAAATCTGCAAAACACTCATCAACAGAGGCAATTTCAACAAGATGGGTGTAACTTTTCACAAAATTGAAAAAAACGCGTGAGAGGCCACCATAATAGCGAAAATCCACGGGTTTAATGATTAATTGCGGACACAATTCCTTAGCTTTAAACATCGGCATCCCACTGGAGACACCAAATTTGCGCGCAGCATAAGAACAAGTTGAAACAATTCCGGAGCGGCCATCATGACCAATAGCCACGGGTTTTCCCTCTAAAGAAGGATTACGAATTTCTTCCGCTCGAGCAAAAAAAGCATTTAAATCAATATGAACAATAACTTTTCCCATTGTCAATTTGATTATAAATGAATAATTAGATTATGTTAACCAAAACTATAAAATCTCAACGATATTTTCAGGGAGTAATTTAAATTCTATTTTTTGTTCTTCAATACTGGCGTGATCAATGAATTGATCGGGAATAGCTTTAATCAATACTGATCCATGATAATTTCTTTTTATCAATTCACAAGATAAAGCCTGAGCAAAACCATTTTCGGTGGCATAAGCATCATAGATAATAACTCGCTCATATTTTAATAATTCTTCAATGGCGGACTGATCCATTGGTTTTTGATATAAAGCATTATATAAAGATACCTTAATATTTTTAGCAATTAGAAGTTTCTTCAAAGATTCAGTGGCTGGGCCAACTGAAACAATAACCGTTTTTTCTCCTGATAATTCTTTTATCCAATTCCCAAAGGGAATAATGGTGGGAGAAACTGGTGGAGTGTATTCAAAAACCCGCTCTTTGGGATAACGAATGCAAAAAACGCCATGGTGGTTAAACGATTCATCAATAAGCATCCGCGCTTGTTCGAGAGTCGCCGCCATACAAACGACAGTGTTTGGAATGCCCATCAAAAAGGCTTCATCATAGATGCCTTGATGAGAATTGCCATCTTTCCCCACAAAACCGCTTCGGTCAATTAAGAAAGTTGCATCCAGATTCATTCTCGCTAAATCATGACTTATTTCGTCATAGGCTCTCTGCAAAAATGTCGAATATATCGAAATAATTGGGTGAAAGCCACTGATTGATAAACCTCCCGCCATCGTCACAGCATGTTCTTCGGCAATGCCGACATCTATGCAACGATCAGGAAATTTCGCAAAAACTTTAGATAGATGACTGCCATATCCAGTAGCGGGCACAATTGTCACAGCTTTAGAATGCTTTTCCATTTCTTCCATTAGAAAATCATTGAAAATTTGTGACCAGCCCACACCATCGTCATAATTTTGTTGGCCCGTTTCAGGATTAAAATCATGAACGCCATGCCACAATCCCTTATCGTCTTCTTCGGCAAACTTATAGCCTTTCCCTTTTATTGTCTTAATAAAGACAACAACTGATTTATCGGTTTTTTTGGCACGCTTTAATGCTCTTTCTAAACTTTTAATATTATGTCCATCAATTGGGCCGATAACAGAAAAGCCAAATGAATCAAAAATATTAATTTTTAAAATATGACGTTTAAACCAATTTTTAAGTGTCGCTGTCCAAGAGTATAATTTACGACCTGCCCTTGTGCCGCCTAACATTCTTTTAAATAAATGTTTTGATCGGCGATAAAAAGATGAGGTCGAAAAGCGTCTAAAGACACGAGCTAGGCCTCCAACAGGTTTAGAAATTGACATATTATTATCGTTTAAAACGATAATCATTTTATGATTATTTTGCCCAGCATCATT
>JBAYZW010000155.1:0-2737 GCA_041672305.1 Bacilli bacterium | reverse complement strand
GCGCAGATTGGAATATGACGCAAACCCGGAAGCCTTTATAGAAAAATACCGTGAACAAACCGAAGAACTGCGCAATAAAATTGTCAGTGCCAGAGAAAGACTGTTGGACGTCAAGGTCAGCGAAAACATGGTCAAGGTTGCCGCAAACGTCGCAATCAATTTCAATATGGAAGGTCACAGAGCCGACATAACCATGATAAGAGCCGCCAGAGCCAACGCCGCCTTCGAAGGAAAAGACGAGGTGGACCGGGACGATTTCAGAGTTGTGGCTCCCATGGTTCTGACCCATCGTGTCAAGAAGAAACCCTTTGAGAAAACAGGGTTGGACAGAGGGGCTCTCAGAGCATGTCTGAAGGAATTCTGAGTCTTCCGTTTTCTGCCGTAATCGGCATGGAACCGGCAAAGAAGGCCTTAATGTGCATGGCCGTGGACAATAACATAAAGAATATTTTGATCAAAGGACCCCCGGGCACCGCGAAAAGCGTTCTTGTAAGGTCATTCTTCAATATCACTTCGGAGAAAGAACTCATAAACGTTCCGCCGAACATTTCCGACGATCAACTGTTCGGAGGTCTTGACTTCGAAGCCGCCATAAAAGAAGGCCGTGCGGTGGCATCCGGAGGTTTGCTGAGCAAAGCCGACGGCAACGTGGTATACGTGGATAACGTAAATCTGATGGAAGGCAAGATTCTGGATATGTTGCTGGAAACCGTCGATACAGGAAAAATTCTTATTGAAAGAGAGAACGTTTCCGCTGAATTTTCGGTGAATACATCCGTGGTTGCAACCATGGATCCCGCGGAAAGAGAACTTCCCGGCAGTGTTTCGGACCGATTCGATATCTGTATCACCATCATTCCGGAATTGGAACTCGATGCCAGAATGGAGATAATATCCTCCAATATGGAATTTGAAGAGAATCCTGAAACCTCCAAAGCGCACCATCACGAAGAAGACAAAAAAATCAAAGAGTCGATTCAACGTGCCAGAGAACTTCTTCCGTCCGTGGTTCTGACCAAAGAAGACGTGGAAACGATTGTGGGAATATGCAAGGATCTGAATGTTCGCGGACACCGCGGAGACATATCAGTTGCGAGAACCGCCAGGGCCCTTGCGGCACTGGACGGCGAAACGGCCGTTTCGGAAAATCACATAACAGAAGCTCTGGTACTGTGTCTCTCCCACAGAAGGGTAACCGTCGTGGAGGACATCGAAGAAATCGTGGTCAAAATAACCAAC
Source organism: Bacilli bacterium (assembly GCA_041672305.1). Classification (GTDB taxonomy): domain Bacteria; phylum Bacillota_I; class Bacilli_A; order RFN20; family CAG-826; genus JAAYDH01. The sequence goes on along the minus strand of JBAYZW010000155.1, from coordinate 1,498 downwards.
GAGACGGAAAACGAAGAAGAGGAAGAACGGGTTTTTGTGGAACCCGAAGACGATACGCCCGTAATCATGCCAATAGTCGAAGAGGAAGAGGAAGAGGGGCCCAAACCGATTCTGCCCAAAAGCATAACCGAGAAGTCGGAGGAAACCGACCCCGGGGTCCGTTACAGTTACATTTACGAAACGGCAAAAAATCTTCTTGAAGAAATAGAGGAAATAGAAACTCTTCGGCTTCATGAAATTGCCGGCATAAAGAACCAAAGAGCTCTGATATCCAGACGGAATACCGGAAGATACAGGGGATTCAGAATACCCAAGGGCAAAACCGCAGACCCGGCTTTCGACGCCACAATAAGGGCGGCGGCGCCTTATCAGACCCACAGAGATTCCAGAGGATTGAGTATAAACATAGAAAAACAGGACATCCGGGAAAAAGTAAGGGCCCGCAGAAGTTCCTCGTCTTTCATATTTGCCGTAGACATCAGCGGTTCTTTGGTAAGCAGCGGTATGCTGGAACCCGTCCAAAATGCCATAAGATCAATGTTGATGGAAAGCTACGTGAAAAGAGACAGGGTGGCACTGATAACATTCAGAGAAAGGTATGCGGAAGTGACCGTGCCTTTCACGAGATCGGTTGAGTTGATATGCGATGTGCTGGAACAGGCTCCCGCGGGAGGTTCCACGCCGTTGGCCAAAGCCGTGATTCTGGCCAAAGATTACGCAACCAATTATCTCAGAAAACATCCCGGGGAGAAATGCTACATCATATTCATCACCGACGGATACGCAACCATGCCGATGTTCTCCGCTTCCAACCCCATGAGCGAACTTGAAAAAATTGCGGCCACGGCAAGAGATCCGAACATAGAATGGACGGTTATAGATTCAAGCAAAGACAAATACGGCGGACGGGACGTTTATGCAAAAGATTTTGCAAGATTCCTTGACGCCAGATACATAGACATTGCCGATTTGAACAAGTTCTGACCGATCAGGCCGCAAGGGCGTTTGCCGTCATACTTCCGCCGATTGCCCCGAGTATGCAAAGTCCGGCATTGAGAACAACGTTGGCGGTCGCCGTGGCGTATTCTCCCGTCGACATAAGGTTCAATGTGTCGAGACTCATGGCCGACATGGTTGTAAAAGCTCCGAACAATCCGACGAACAGAAAATTCTTCATACCGTAAGGAATAATATTTCCGTATCCGATCATCAAAAATGCTGCAAGAAAACAACCCAGAACATTAACGAACAGGGTGGCCCACGGGAATGTTGCGGAATCGATGATTCTGTATGCGCCGAATCTTAACAATGCTCCCACCGCACCGCCGACGGCTACGAATAATGCGGCAATCAATATATTTTCCTCGGACATAATCGGAACAACACGGCGACGGCACAGATATATTTAACCTGTCACAGGAGAGAATTCAAAACAGGGTGCCGTAATCGGAAAGTGATGAGAAGTGGTAGCCTCGCGCAGATTCGAACTGCGGTCGCA
>JBAYZW010000154.1:0-2750 GCA_041672305.1 Bacilli bacterium | reverse complement strand
AATAAAACTAAAAAATCTTTTGGCTTTTTTATTCTTTTTAAGTGGAGTTCCTTTTCTTTATGCCGGGGAAGAATATGGCCTCAAGCATAAACCTGAACTATTTGAAAAAGATCCAATTAATTGGTCAAAAAAAGATGAAGAGATGGCTGAATTTGTCAAATTACTTATTAAAATTAAACATCTGGATCCATCAGATCATATTGAACCATGTCATTTAACACAAATCAGTGATAATGCCTTAAAAATAGAAAAGGGACATCAGGTCGGATTTTTTAATTTTGGAGATACTCCAATAAAAATTAAAATTAATCACAAAAAATATCACAATTTATTGTCTGATGAAAATATGGAAAAAGATGAGCTATCTTTAGTCCATCCTTTAATTTTAGAAGAAAATACATATGAAGATTGATTATTGCTACCATACTCATACATCTCGATGCGGGCACGCTTATGGAGAGGATGCCTCTTTCGTTCAAGCCGCTATCCGCCAAGGGATGGTTGAACTTGGATTTTCTGATCATGTCTTTTTACCTTTCCATTCACAACCAGGAATTCGTGGTAATTTTAGCCAATTAAATGATTACATCAATAGCGTTAACTCTCTTAAGAGAAAATATCGTAAAAATATCAATATTCACCTTGGTTTTGAATGTGAATATTATCCTGAATACATCGAATATTATCGTGAACTAAAAGATAAATATGGCGTCGAATATCTCATTTTGGGACAGCATTGTTTTATCGATGAAAAAGGTGCTTTTCATTGGTATCTATATGAAAATTGTCCTTATGAAAGAATCAAACGCTATACGGACGATTTAATCAAAGGAATGGAGACTGGTTTGTTTGCTTATGTTGCTCATCCTGATATTTTTGTTTCCCCTTATCACACTTTTAATATGGGGTGTGAAGAATGCGCACGAAGAATTTGTCAAGCGGCACAAAGACTTCATCTTCCCTTAGAAATTAATTTGGGTGGACCGGCTTCGCAAGGCTTGATGATTAATCAAGTCTATCCTAATGAAGATTTTTGGCGCATTGCTGGCGAATATCATATTGAAGTTTATGTCGGGGTAGATGCTCACAGTCCTGAATACTTCCAAAAAGCTAATTATCAATTAGCGTTAAACATCATTGAAAAATATCATCTTACCCTGCTGACGAGATTAAAAAAATAAGGTCATTAAAGACCTTATCTTTATATAAATTGAATGATGAATTATTTTTCAGTCTTCCACAAACCATGCAAATTGCAATAGGCATAAGCAGCCACCACTTCATCACCTTCACAAAGTGAGAAGCAAACCTCTGGTTTATCACCAGGCGCTAAAGCTTTGCGTTGATTTCCAAATTTAGTTTCAATCGAAACCCATTGAATATAATGCTCTTCCGTCATCGGATGAGGAACAGCTCCCACTTTGACGAAGATTTCTCTTCCTTTCACTTCAATGACAGGAAGATGTTTTTCACCCGCTCCTTCGTGAGTATTAGGAATTAACTCTTTCATCGGTTCACCACAGCAGATAATTGGAGCCCCACTATCATGAACAATAGCCACGATATTACCGCACTTTTCACATCGAAAGAATCTTTGTTGCATTTTGTATCTCCTTTTTGGTCAACGACCATTTTCATTATTAACGAAAACAAACAAATTGGCAAATATGATGCATTAAAAATTTTGTTTTAGAATTATGAAATATGCTAAAGCCAATTCCTAAAGAAAAATTGGTTGCTTCATAATTTTATTAATAATGTCAAGCGCTATAAACTTATTCGTACAGTTTAAACTAACAAGTTTATTAATATTCAATAAATTTATTAACTTAATCGAAAAGAATCATTATTTATTTATAGAAAAAGTTATCACCCAAATAAAAAAATATATTTACTGATAAAGATTGGCCTTTAAAAACATGAGTGACCCCATCTTTTTTTCTCTCTATCGTTGATAGGACTTTATTTTTATTTTGGTTTGACCTAAGATATTGTGCATATGAACTTTGTATTTATTTCACCAAATTTTCCAAAGATTTACTCCCATTTTGTTAAATCGCTCAGCGAAAGAGGAGCAACGGTCTTAGGAATTGGTGATGAACCATATGAACAGTTGAATCAAGAACTAAAGGATCATCTCACCGAATATTGCTGTGTCACTGATTTAAGCAATCTCCGCTGGATGAAAAACACCATTTCTTATCTGCAATGGAAATATGGACATCTCGATTTTATCGAGTCCAATAACGAATGGTGGCTCTTTAGCGATTCTTATCTGCGCGAATACGCTGGAGTCGATACTGGTTTTTGGCCTGACGAAATGGAAAAAATTAAGTATAAGAGCAAAATGAAGGAATACTTTGAAAAAGCAGGTGTTAAAACGGCTCGTTATATCATGGCGAGTACTTATGAAAAATCATGCGAATTTGTCAAATTAGTCGGTTATCCTATTTTTGCAAAACCTGACTGTGGAGTGGGCGCTAATGCGACCTATAAAATAAATAATAATGAAGAATTAAAAGCTTTTCACGAACATCATTTTTATGAGGCATACATTATCGAAGAATATATTCATGGATATATCACCTCTTTTGATGGCATCTGTGATATCGATTCAAATGTTGTTTTAGCTTTTAACGAAATTTTTCCCACTCCAATTTCAGAGATTAAAGAGGAAAAAAATGACTTATACTACTATGCCAACTGCGAGATGCCTGTTTCATTTCGCGAGATGGGTGAAAGAGTGGTTA
>JBAYZW010000153.1:0-2769 GCA_041672305.1 Bacilli bacterium | reverse complement strand
TAATAGCAAAAGATGTTAAATCTTTAGCGTCAAAACTAAGTTCGGTAGGAGCAATAATCGCTAAAGAATAAGTGCCATCAGCGACAGCATAAATATTGCCATCAGCGTTAGTGACAACGCCATCAGCAACATTCGTAATGCTTGAATAGCCCCATGTGTAATCTGAGGCCTCATTAGCGCGAACTTTAAATTCATCGCCCGCCACAGCACTAATCGAACCAGTCCAAACATTATCTTCACCTTTAACTAAAGATATTTCATTCGTCCAATCATCAGAGGCAGCAAAACTTCCTATTACTCCTAAAGAAGTTACGGTGATGGGAGAAACATTAGTGGATGGACCACATGAAAACAAGGAGATAGTCATCATTGAAGTTAATAGTCCATAAAATAAGTTTTTTTTCATCATATTTCTCCGCCTTGACTTATTATCGCACATCAGCGCGCAATAAAAAAGGGCGAATAAACGCCCATTTTTATTAAATATATTCGTTAATCTTTTAAGAAATTAGGCAAGATATCCTCATCGACATCAAGGCCATCTTTGCTGGCTGTCGAAGATTTCTTTTCTTCATCATCCGATTCGTCATCAGGCGTCTCAAGGATATTTCCTGAGACTTCTTGACGAGAAGTAGGATGGAAAGGCTGAGGAGCGCTAAAATTAACTTCATCCTCTAAATCACTAGCGATGACGCTGACGAGAATCTCATCCGTTAATTGATCGTTGATTGCCACACCAAATTTGACATCGATATCATGTCCTGATGCATCAATGAGTAGGTTAACTGTCTCCTGGGCATCAAATAGCGATACATTGCTGCCACAAGTGACAGCCACAATCGCTCGTCGAGCTCCTTGAATAGAGGCTTCAAGAAGAGGAGAATTAATGGCATTAGCCGCGGCTTCCTTCGCGCGATTAGGTCCAGTGCCTAATCCGAAACCAATAAGAGCGACACCCGAATCTTTTAAAGTATTTCTCACATCAGCAAAATCAAGATTAATGACAGCTGGTAAGAGAATAAGATTAACAATTGTCTTTACTGATTGAGCTAAAACTTTGTCGCTATCAGCAAAAGCTTCGCTAATCGGCGAGTTACCAGCGGTCATCAATAACTTATCATTACTGACGACAATAATTGAATCGACACAATCCTTAAGTTTATTTAATCCGTCAATAGAATTGACGATACGTTTTTTTCCTTCGAAAGTAAAAGGACGAGTGACAATCGCGACGACAAGAGCACCAGCATCTTTAGCGATGCGAGCAATGACAGGAGCCGCTCCTGTTCCCGTTCCTCCACCCATGCCAGCCGCGACAAAAACCATGTTGGCACCAGCGACAATTTCTTTGATATCATCAGCACTCGCTTCAGCGGCTTTTTCACCAATTTCCGGTTCGCCACCAGCACCAAGTCCGCCGGTGATATCTTGTCCGAGAATGATACGGTTGCTCGATTTGCTCGTGGAAAGAGCTTGCTTATCGGTGTTAGCCACCCAGAAATCAACATTATTAATATCTTCATCAATCATGCGATTGACGGCATTGTTGCCAGCGCCACCAACGCCGATGACGACAATTTTAGCGGCTGGTTCAAAGTTGTCTAGATCGTAATTTTCCATATTCATTACTCCTTTTTCTTTTATTTGACAGGATCGCGGGTTACTTGCCCGAATCGCGGATGATTTTCATCATAGACCGTCGGAATTTGCGCATTGGCGAGAATCATTCCTAAACAGTTAGTAAATGTGGGATTTCGAGCCCCAAAAGAACGGGGGCTCACCACAGTTACCGAGTCACTCGGAACTTTGGGAGTGATATATTCCACCAATCCATTTAATTTTGAACCGCCTCCCACTAAAATCATCGGAAGGACTTTATAGGATGTTCCATAGTCGCCCAAGAGATCGTCAAGAGCGGAATTTAATTGTTTGGTAAAGATTTCGAGTTCTGATTTAATCAAACTATTTAGTTCGTCGCGGTGATGTTTTATTTCATGACCTTCCCCATCATCAGTTTTACAAATTGGGGCTTTAAAATTCATCTCGCGTTTATCGATGCCGTACATAATTTTATATTTCTCAGCATCCGCTTCATTAATATTGAAAGCTTCGATAATACGTTCAGTAATATGATCGCCACCCCATTCAAAGGTACGAGAAGCATATAATGTTTTATTACCCACTAAAGAGATACTCGTCACATCACTACCGATATCCACTAAAATATAATCCGCTGGTATATCATTATAAGAGGCGAGAAGTTTACAAGCCGCAAAAGGAGCCACAACAAGACGTTTGACATTAATTTCCCCTGTTGTAAGAGCAGTTTGATAAGCCTCAAATATTTTGCGAGGAAGAGTGTGAATTTTCGCAATCATACTAAAGGTACTCGATGATTCTCCAATAGGGGGAAGAGTAAAAGAGCGACCTTGGTCAAGAATATAGGTTTCAGGAATAACGTCAATAAGACTATTTTCCATTTCGCTTGAAGCGTTGCGAATTAAAGCATAAATATTACGAATATCAATTGTACTAATTTTGCTTTCTTCACCAATAACAGTGGTCACTTGTTTTGTCTCCAGAACATCAAGGCCATAAGGCGGAAGAGAAAGAAGCGCCTCTGAGATGGTTAATTTTAATTTCGCCGAAGGATCAGAAAATTCATGAATCTCTTTGATGCTTTGGACAAGTTTCGGAAAATCAGAAAACTGCCCAGGTTCCACAATGTGACCATAGGGTTTTGTCAAAGCATAAAGGGCATAAACTTGT
>JBAYZW010000152.1:0-2771 GCA_041672305.1 Bacilli bacterium | reverse complement strand
AACAGATAGACGCCCTATACGTCATGGCGGCAAACCCCGTCAAGACTCTGATTGTTCCGCGGGTGATAGCCGGGATTACAATGCTTCCGGTTCTTACGGTGGTGTCGGTTTTCGTCGGAGTGTTGGGAGGTTACTTTGTCGGTGTCCCCATCCTCGATATCAACAAGGGCATGTTCATAAAAAACATAACGACCTATGTCTCGCTGTCGGATATCTACAACGGTCTCATAAAGGCGGCCTTTTTCGGATTTATCCTGTCATTCGTGGGATGCTACAAGGGATTCACCACGACAGGCGGGGCGGAGGGAGTGGGGAAATCAACCACCGAAGCAGTGGTGGTTGCAGCCATTACCATACTGATAAGCGACTATTTCCTTACGGCATTGATGTTCTAGGTTCTAAGGCAGGCGGCGTGTGCGATGATTCAACTGGTAGATATTCACAAGTCATTCAAAAACCAGAAGGTTCTCGACGGTCTGCATCTCGAGGTCGAGGGAGGAAAGACGACAGTTATAATCGGTCTGTCCGGCGGCGGAAAGAGTGTCCTCCTCAAGCACATGATCGGGCTCCTTAAACCGGACAGCGGAAGTGTCATTGTGGACGGCGAAGACATAACGAAGATGAACGACCGGGATCTAAACGAAACACGCAAGAAATTCGGCATGTTGTTTCAAGAAGCGGCTCTCTTTGATTCTATGAACGTCTTCGAGAACGTCGCCTTTCCTCTGCGTGAGCACACCAAGATGACCGAATCGCAAATCGGTGATCGTGTTCGATCACGGTTGCAGGACGTGGGCCTGGTGGGTGTCGAAGAAAAAATGCCATCCGAGCTCTCCGGCGGCATGAAAAAAAGGGTCGGGCTCGCGCGGGCCCTGGTTATGGAACCGAGAATCGTGCTGTTCGACGAGCCGACAACCGGTCTCGATCCGATTATGACAGAGGCCATAGATCGTCTGATTTATGAATCGCAAAAAAAGTATAACCTGACCTGCGTGGTCATCAGCCACGATCTCAAGTCGATTTTCGACATCGGGCACCGGATCGCCATGCTCTACGATGGCAAGATCATCGGGTACGGAACTCCCGATGAAATGAAAAATTCTGAAAACCCCGTAATACGACAGTTTCTGACGGGAAGCCTGGAGGGTCCCATCAGTGTCGTGTGACGGTACAGGCGGTAAAATATTGTTTTATTATGGCTGCGATGATAATCGTGACAATTGATATGATGATCGGGGGATAGACATGAGTTCCATAAGTACCGAGGCGAAGGTGGGGATTTTTGTTTTGGCTGCCATGGTTATCTTGGGGTACATGTCCTTCAGGGTAGGGGAGTATGGTTTCACCCTTCGTAAAGGCTATCCCGTGAAGGTTGTTTTCGATAACGTGACAGGTTTGGAACGGGACGCAGCCGTACAGATCGCGGGCGTGGAAGTCGGGAGGGTGGAAGACATCGTTTTGAAGGACGGCAAGGCGGTAGTGACCTTACGGATCATCCCCACGGTCAAGCTGCAAAGAGATGCCGTCGCTTCTCTGAAAACTCACGGTATCCTGGGCGACAAGTACGTCGATATTCGGCCCGGCACCGAAGAATACGGTTACATCCCCGAAGGGGGCGAAATATATTACGTCGAAAAAACCGCCGATCTGGACGAGATGCTTCGAGAGCTGGGAACCATTACCAATGACGTGATGGCCGTGACCGCGTTGCTGAAGGGCGTTTTGGGCGACGAAGAAGGTGAGATGAACCTCCGTGCCATCGTGGAGAACACCCGGGACCTGACCATGAATCTTAATCGGGTGATAGAGAGGGGCGACAGGAATCTCACGGAGCTTGCGGAAAGCCTGACCGAAACTTCCCAGGAGATCAAGAGGGCCTTCGTCGCCCTTGCGGAGGTATCCGAGAGGGTCAATCGAGGCGAAGGAACACTGGGACAGTTGGTGGAAAACCGCCAGTTGTATGACAACTTGGCTGTTGCCGCCGCCTCACTGCAGGATATAGCGGACCAGATACGGTCGGGCGAGGGTACCATCGGCAAACTGATTTACGAGGACGAAACGGCTGAAAACATAAACCGGGGCCTGACAAGCATCGAGCGAAGTATGGAAGGGATAAACAGGTACGTTTCAAAAAGCGAGCAGTTTAGGACGTTTATTACGTATAGGGGGGAATACCTTGCCGAGACTGACAATGCGAAGTCCTATTTCAACGTCCGTCTGCAACCGCGGGAAGACATGTTTTACATACTGGGTGTGGTGGCCGATCCCAGGGGCAAGAGGACTACAAAGCATTACTATGATTATGCGGGTAGAAGCTACTATTACGATGAATACGAGAAGGACACGCTGCTTTTCGACGCCCAAATCGGCAAGCGTTTCAAGGATGTGGCCGTCCGTGGCGGCATTTTTGAATCCAGCGGAGGTGTCGGATTCGATTATTTCGCCTTCGACGATTCGTTGAAGCTGACCTTTGAAGCCTTTGATTTCGAGGAAGATCGACGAACGCATCTGAAGGCCTATGTCGACTATAGGCTTTTCAGCAACCTTTATCTTACGGCGGGCTGGGACGATTTCATAAGCGATCACGGTAATTCCTCGGTCTTTGCCGGATTCTCGATTCACTTCGAGGACCGGGATCTGAAGTACCTTCTTTCAAGCGTTCCCACGCCTTGACGGAGAGGGACAGGATATCTGCTTCAGCGGGAAGAAATCCCGGCAAGGTTGAGACGGGGTTCCTGACAGGTTGTAACGGAGCTCCTTGACAATGTGAA
>JBAYZW010000151.1:0-2778 GCA_041672305.1 Bacilli bacterium | reverse complement strand
TAGCGATTTCATCTCGCGTTTTTCATCACTTAGCTAGCGAGACTTTAAAAAGAATACCCGGAATTAGTGTCAGTCAATCGGTAAAAAGTTGGCTATTTCTTTTAAACGCTCCAATCAAAACTAGCATTCATCATGGTATTGTCCATGTGGCGGTGACTGTTGATGTGGCTAAAGATACAAACATTCAAGAAGTTTCGCGTCTAATCCAAGATGAAATTAATAACATTTTTATCGTTTCAACGGAGCAAATTCCTTTTGATGTTCAAGTTCGCGTCGCCTCTATTATTTAACTTATGAGTCTTTCAAGAAACCAAGAGCACTATATTATTATGACTGTCATCTATGATGAATTGGTCGATTTTTCGAATAAACAATCAATAATTGATCGTGATTCTCACCTCTTGATGAGTGATTTATGCGATCAGCCATATGATGAAATCAGTGAATATATGAAAGAAACTATCGCTCAATCATTAGCGAAATATGGAATGATTCGCGATGCTTTTATTCCCTTTTTAAAGAATTGGAAATGGGATCGTTTGCCGCTTCTTACTCAATCTATTTTATTGATGTCTTATGCTCATTATTATTTTGTGGAAAAAGTTGATAAACGCATTGTCATTAACATTGCTGTCAATCTTGCTAAGAAATACATCGATAGCAAACAATCACAATTTATCAACGCAATCTTAGATGGTGTGTTGGCATAATGAATAACACACGCCCAATCTATACGGTTAGCGACATCAACCAACATATCAAATCTCTTATCTCTCAAGACGCTAGCCTCAAATACATTCTGGTAAAGGGTGAAATATCAAATTTTAAGAATGGTGCATCTGGCCATCTTTATTTTTCTTTGAAAGATAATAATTCATTAATTAATGTTGTGATGTTTTCCTCTTACGCGCAAAAAATTGTTTTTGTTCCTAAAAATGGAGATGAAGTCATTGTTTTAGCCTCTGTTGATGTCTATGCCCCTCGTGGCTCTTATCAATTGTTTTGCTATGATATGCAACAAGTGGGCCAAGGAACTCTTCTTGTTGAATTGGAGAAATTGAAAAAGAAGCTTCAATTAGAAGGTCTGTTCGATGTTTCCCGCAAGAGAAGTATAAATATCTATCCTCACGCTATCGGAGTCATTACTGCCAAGAATAGTGCGGCTATTAAAGATATTGTGACAAACATCAAACGTCGCTATCCAATCGCCGATATTTATATCTTTTATAGTGCTGTTCAAGGTGAAACAGCTCCAAAAGAAATATTGAAAGCTTTTAATGAAGCCCAAAAATATGATCTAGATACCTTAATTATTGGTCGTGGGGGCGGTTCGAGTGAAGATTTGAGTGCTTTTAACGATGAAACGCTTGTTCGCGCTATTGCTAGTAGCAAAATGCCAATTATTGCCGCGGTTGGACACGAGATTGATACCACATTAGTGGACTATGTCGCTGATAAAAGAGCCAGCACTCCAACAGGAGCAGCTGAATTAGCCACTGTTGATCGACGAGAAATCGAACAACATTTTCAATATTGTCTTGATGATATGAAAGAGGCTATTATTGAGAAGCTCAATGATATGAGAGAAAATGTTAGTGAAAGAAATCAAAAACTACAAGAAATATTTATAGACAAGATAAGCGATTTAAAAGACAACATTGAAGAAACTGGTTTAGAATTAAAAGAAGCGTTTGCTAATAAACTGGAATACCTCAATCAAGTATTAGTGTTACGCCAGGAGCAATTGAAAGCTCTTAATCCTCGTCAGATTTTGGAAAGAGGCTATTCTATTACCGCCGATGAAAGTGGAAAAATTGTCACAAATATAAAAGAAATAAAGAAAGCATCAAAAATAACCACTTATATAAGTGGTGGTAAAATAAAAAGTACCGTTGATGAAATTGAGGAAGAAAAATTATGAGTGAAGAAAAGAAGAAATTTGAAGATGAATTAAAAAGATTGGATGAGATTGTCAATCAGATATCATCGAAGTCTTTGCCTTTGGAGGAAAGCCTAAAACTCTATGAAGAAGGAACAAAAATTATCTCGCGCTTAAATCAAAAATTAAAGGATGCAGAAGCAAAAGCCGAAAAGGTTGTTAATATCGAAGAAAAATAGATTATTTTAGTAGATATTTAGTAGTAAATTAGCATAATGAAAAAGCCATTGATTACTCATATTAATTTATTAAAAATTAAGAATCCAGATTTTTTAAAGACAATGTCTTATAAAGAGCTGAATGTTTTAAGTGATGATATTTCAAAACATATCATAGATATAACTTCGCAAAATGGTGGTCACTTGTCGAGCAATTTAGGTGTTGTTGATGCGACAATTGCTCTCTGTCGCGTCTTTGATTTTTCTAAAGATAAAATAATTTTTGATGTGGGTCATCAATGTTATACCTATAAATTATTAACAGGGCGTTCTTTAGAACGCTTAAGACAAAAGGACGGAACTTCGGGCTTTCAAGACATTCACGAATCACCCTATGATCATTTTGAAGCTGGTCATAGTTCAACATCTATTAGTGCAGGTTTAGGTTTAGCGACGGCACGCGATTTAAACCATGAACACTATGATGTCGTTTCTTTTGTTGGCGATGCCGCCATTGTTAATGGCTTATCTTTTGAAGGATTGAATGATGCTGGTCAAAATAATCATAAAATGATTATCGTTTTAAACGATAATAATATGTCAATTTCTAAACCTGTTGGAGGCCTAGCTCGTGTCTTTAGACGCTTTTCGACCTCATCTTTTTATCGCCGATCAAAACAT
>JBAYZW010000150.1:0-2807 GCA_041672305.1 Bacilli bacterium | reverse complement strand
TTAGCGAACGGTCGTAAAGTCGAAATTGGTGAAGCCGTTGGTATTATGGCAGCTCAATCAATTGGCGAACCTGGTACGCAGTTAACGATGAGAACCTTCCATACTGGTGGTGTTGCGGGTAGCGATATCACGCAAGGTTTGCCTCGTGTTCAAGAATTATTTGAGGCCCGTACTCCAAAAGGCGAAGCTCTTATTTCCGAAATTCGTGGTGTCATTACCAAGATTGAAGAAAGAAATGGCTGTTATGATGTGACCGTTAAGAATGAATTAGAAGAAAAAACATATACCACTCCATTCGGCGCTCGATTAAGAGTGAAGAAGGGTGATAGTGTCAAGAATGGTGGCAAGATTACCGAAGGTGCCATCTCTCCGAAAAAACTTCTTGAAGTCAGCGATGAAACAACAGTGGAAAATTATATTCTCAAAGAAGTCCGCAAGGTCTATTCCAGTCAAGATATCGCTATTTCAGATAAACACATTGAAGTTATCGTGCGACAAATGCTTCGCAAAGTATTCGTTATCGATGCTGGCGATACAGATATGCTCGCTGGAACTCGCGTTAATGTTAATACTTTCACCGAAAAGAATAGTGATGCTATTTTAAATGGTAAACATCCAGCCGTTTTCTCTCCGTTAATTCTCGGAATTACGAAAGCTGCTTTGGAAACCGAAAGTTTCCTCTCGGCCGCTTCCTTCCAAGAAACAACTAGAGTCTTAACTGATGCGGCCATCAAAGGTAAGACTGATTATCTCCATGGTTTAAAGGAGAATGTCATTACTGGCCGATTGATTCCAGCTGGTCGTGGACTCGTCGACGAAGAATCAGAGGAAGCTTTGATCGAGAAGTTCGATGTCGAAGATACGATGAAAGTCGTCTCTGATCGCTATGTTGAAGAACACGATAAAGCGGTGAATGCTATTCACGAAAAAATTCGTAAAGCCGAAGAAGAAAATAAAAAATAAGCTAAATTGCTCATTTAAGCCTCGAAATTAGATTCGAGGCTTTTTTTCATAAATAATTGATTTTTGCGGGCTTTTTCTTAGAAATAAATCATTTTCTGCTCTTGATTAAAAAAGGCTTTTATAAGTCTTTTTCTTTACAAGATAAAATTAAGAAACTACATTTAATATACGATGAAAAAGCGGTGGATTCTCTTAATCTCATTTACTCTTGTTCTCGCCTCTTGCTTTGGGACGACATCTTTAGAATTTGTTCCTTATACTAATTCGACAACTGAACTCGATACTTTTCAAAGCGAGGTGGCTACTTATCATCTTCCTGCTAATGCCTATTTTAATAACAATTCTTTGCACACTACTGAAATAACGAATTTTGCTCAAATCGAGAGTTCTCATGATAATAATATTGTCTTTTCGGAAGAGGATGAGGAAGTACACCTTTTAGTTGTTCCGATGTCTTTTTCTGGCGCAATAGAAGATGAGCAGGCCGAAAAAACAATTCTTTTACAAAATGCTTTTTTTGGTGATTCATCAAAGACCGCTTATCAATCGGTGGCTTCTTATTATGATAAATCTTCTTATGGTCATGTGCAAATAAAGGGTCAAGTGACGGATTGGTTTACGAGTTCCTGTACCATTGAAGAAGCTCGAGCAACCAGCACTCCTTTAAAAGTCAGTTCTGATATTGCTAATGAGATTGTTGCTTGGCTCATCAATAGTGGCTTTGATTTAAGCGATTATCTCAGTGAGGATCAAACTTATATTCGCGGGCTTTATATCGTCTATGATTATCCACCGAATTACGATGATTCAAAATCATTATTTTGGGCTTATGTTGATCGTGCTAGTACAGGAGCGATGTCTCCTTTTGCCTCAACATATGCATGGTCATCAATTGATTTTATTGGTCAAAATGCCTATTCATCACATTATGTAGAAACTAACACTTTTATTCATGAAGTCGGTCACCTATTTGGCTTGCGAGATTACTACAACACGATTGATAACGATGGGTATCAGCCTACTGGATTCTTTGATATGATGGACTATAATCTTGGCGATCATTGTTCATTTAGTAAATATCTTTTGCATTGGGCCACACCCTATGTTTTGCAAGAGGCTGAAACTATTACTCTCCGCTCATTTACGGAAAGTGGTGATTTCATTCTCATTCCAACCTCGACGTGGAATGGCACTCCTTATGATGAATATCTATTAGTGGAATATTTTACTCCCGATGGATTGAATGATTCTTCCACCTTTTCTTCTTATATTTATACTGATGGTTATGGAGAAAATCGTGTTTTCTATTATCCCAATTATCATGGACTTCGCATTTATCATATCGACGCTCGTCTAGCTTATTATCGCGCTCCAAACGGGAGAGCTCCGATTGGATATGTTGATAATTTAACAGTTGAAAATTTATCTTCTTATACTTCATTGTATGTCGGGTTAGCTCATGACAATTCACCATCAAATACCGCTCAACCTACTCTATGCCATCTATTATCTGCTGAGGGAGATAGTCATTTTGAAAATGGAATTGCCGCTGACAATAATACCCTTTTCGCTTATCACGATACCTTTGGCATGGATACTGACTCTTACGCTAATTTTACTTTTAATAAAAACAATGAACTGCTTCCTTATTCAATGATGATTAATCATATGGGAACTGATCAAATCACGATTACTTTTACGGCAAAAAATTCATAAAATATTTTGCATTTCTTTAAATTATTAACTTTTTTCTTGCACGCATTTAACTACTTATATATTATATATGAGCGTGTGCATTGAATTGCCACGTAGACCGAGAGGTCGTTTTTTAAGAAAGATAAGCG
>JBAYZW010000149.1:0-2874 GCA_041672305.1 Bacilli bacterium | reverse complement strand
ATCCTTCTCCCGTGAACAGGTTTGAAACCAATGTCCGAGGCGCCCATACTTATAGTCGAGGATGACCTCAAGATCGCGCGAATCATGAAGATCTACCTCGAAGGTGCGGGTTACAGGGTACTGCATCGGAGTAATGCGTCAGATGCGCTCGAAGAAGCCAAAAAAACGCTGCCCTTGCTGGTACTTCTCGACCTGATGCTCCCCGATCGCTCCGGCGAAGACCTTCTTGAAGACCTGCAGGATATCGGCGACTTCCCCGTTATCATGGTTACTGCGCGCGCATCCGAAGAAGAGCGGGTGGCCGGGTTCGCCGCCGGCGCAGATGACTATATTGTCAAGCCCTTCAGCCCCCGTGAGTTGGTTTGGCGCGTAAAGGCCGTGCTTAGGAGACACGGAAAAAGCGATATTCCAGGAACAAGCCCCCTGAGCTACAATGACGGCGATCTCGTCATTGACAGCGGAACCTATGAAGTGAAAAGGGCCGGGGTCTACGTTGAACTCACCCCCACAGAGTTCAAGGTCCTTTTTACCCTGGCACGATCTCCCGGGACAGTCTTCTCGAGAGATCAGATCGTAGACCATGCCCTGGGCTACCAATACGAGGGCTATGACAGGACGGTGGACGCCCATATCAAGAATATCCGCCAAAAAATCGAGGACGATCCGAAACATCCTCATTACATATTGACCATTTACGGCGTTGGTTATCGTTTTTCAGGTAAACCAGATGTTTAAAACGCTCGGAGGAAAAATCCTCTGCCTCTTTCTCTTCGTTTCCCTTATTTCAATGGCCTCCGCAGTGGTGCTTCGCTTCATGCTCTTGGCCGATTTCGAAGAGTACCGCCAGGGGGAATTGATGGACCGTGCACAGCTTGTAACGGCGGCGCTGGAGGCGACCTACAACGAAACCGGCAATTGGAGTGAAGACAGGGTGGCCAGGGACGCCTTGCGTTCACTTATGCTTGGACTGGACATAACCGTTTACGACGATACTGGATCGCTCGTAATATCCTCCGCCCGAGCTTTCGACAATCTTCCCCCCGTCATGAAATCGAGGGTGGAGGGGGCCATGAAGGCCCTAAGACTGGGCGGTCAGGGTGATTCCATGGACTTTCCCCTTTTTTCCGAAGGAAGAAGGATAGGAACCGTTGAAATAACCTTTCTTGAAAGGGAGAAGGACGTCACCTACATGGCAAGGGCCGATCGTTTTCTTGCCCTGTCGCTTGGACTCACGGCCCTGACGGTGATCGCGGTGAGTTTCGGACTTACGAAGGCGATTACCTCACCTCTGCACCAGTTGACCCGAGCCACAAGTGATATCGGAAAGGGAGGTCACGGACAACGCGTGAACATTTCAGGGAAAGATGAAATAGCAGTCCTTTCACGGAGCTTTAATCTCATGTCCGAGACCCTTGAACGTCAAGAGCAATTGCGTAAAAAACTCTTAGCAAACGTGGCCCATGAACTGAGGACACCTGTTGCGGCCATGCGTGCAGAACTCGAGGCCATGATCGACGGAGTTATTACACCGCAACCGGAGGCGCTTGAATCATTGCTCCAGGAAATGGCTCGGTTGACCTCTCTTGTCGAGGGAATCGAAGACATTACAAGGGCGGAGGCGGGAAGTCTGACCCTCAGCACCGAATCGTTCTCATTGCATCTTTTCCTGCAAAACATGGCTGAACGTTTCCAGCCTTTATTCAGCAAGTCGGGGGTGGAACTAGGGGTGGACTGCCGCGAAGACGAAATTATCACGGCCGACCCTGAAAAGCTGGAAAGGATTCTGGTCAACCTTCTAGATAACGCGGTCAGGGCGACGGAAGCCGGAGGCCGAGTAACAATGAAAGGCGCGAGAGAAAAGGGAAGGGTCGTCATCGCCGTAGTAGATTCCGGCCGTGGTATGGACGATACGGTCCGGCGGAACGTATTTGAACGATTTTTCAGCACCAGGCCCGACGGCCTGGGACTGGGTCTCTCTATCGTAAAGGAACTCGTGGAGGCTCACGGCGGGACAATCGATGTCCGAAGTGAAGTGGGGCGGGGAACGACCTTCACGATAACATTTCCCGCTCTTCATACTGTTTCATAATTTCATCATGTTCTCTTCACATTTATATGTCATCAATAAACACTATTTATGGGGAACCAGGATGAAAGCCGGTAGGAAACGAGAAAAAAGCGGGATGAAAAAAATATTGTCGATATGCATGCTTGTGGTTTTAGTTGTGGTATTGTGCGTTACAGCGCCGTCCCTTACTCCCGTTGATGCAAACGACAAGGGAAAGAGAGGCTTCCGTAGGCATACCGAGGAAAGACCTTACGGAGACTATTGTCCCCGCCAACAAAGCCGTTACGGTTCCACCCGAGCAGTGGAATCCGAGGAAGCGGCGCGAAAGATCCTGGAAAGCTACTATCACGGAGAGGACGTGCACGTCGGTCCAATCGAACAAAAACGCGGTTTCTACCGTGCCGAAATAATCGATTCAACAGGTTCAGTTGTCGATATCGTTATAATAGACAGTCGAACGGGAAGAATAAGGTCAACGTTTTGATGGTTAAGGGGTGATAGGTGATGGTCAAAAAAGCTATGGACAAGGGAACATAGCAACTTCACACATTCATCCGAACCTCCTGTGAAGGATGACCGGGGAATGTCAAGGGACTGAAGGCTTATAGGCCCGGGGACAAGAAGGGTCACGCCCGTTTATTAGAAGTGGTGAAAAACATGTCTTTGCGGTCTCTCACTATTGACTTTTGTTAATTCATCATTAAGTTCTCAAAGACAAAACCTGCAAAGGAGCAAAAAAATGTTTGAGGTAACTGAAAAGGCCCTGGAAGCCTTGAGAGGATTTTTTGCCGAGCGTAATGAAACCC
>JBAYZW010000148.1:0-2901 GCA_041672305.1 Bacilli bacterium | reverse complement strand
AGTCGCGAAAGTGAAAGAGGCCGGCGGGCGGGCCCTGGCCGTTATCGGAAGCGTGGCGGAGCGCGCGGTTGTCCAGGGTATGGTCGATAAGGCGATCGAAGAGTTCGGTACACTGGACATCATGGTAAACAACGCCGGTATTACCAGGGACGCAATGCTGCACAAGATGACCGACGAACAGTGGGACCAGGTGATAGCAGTCAACCTTACAGGTGTCTTCTATGGAATTCAGTGTGCGGGACGATACATGCGGGAGAAGAAGTACGGAAAGATCATAAACATTTCATCCACCAGCGCCCTGGGAAATGCAGGCCAGCTCAATTATTCGGCCTCCAAGGCCGGCGTGATCGGCATGACCAAGACCGCCGCCAAGGAGCTGGGTCCAAAAAACGTCAACGTGAACGCTATAGCCCCCGGCATGATATGGACGGACATGATGAAAGCCATGCCTCCAGAGGTTCTCCAGCAGATGGATGCCATGCTTCCATACCTCGTGCCCTTGAACCGCAAAGGATCTCCGCGGGACATCGCCAACGCGGCACTGTTTCTGGCTTCCGAGGAGAGCCAATTCATCACCGGTCACGTTATTTTCTGCGAAGGCGGTATGAAGATGTAGCCTAAGCGGCGTTCCATCTGACTCATTGTCCGGCAATGAGTTTGTCAAAAAGGGAGGGGGAGCAATCTCCCTCCCCCCTCTTTCCACTTTTCGTATTTTATGTAAAGAAGGGTGCGGACGCCGTTCAACCCTCCATCAATATTGAATGTATCTTGTCGGCGTAGGCGCGGCTTTCGTGGTCCGGGGTCCTGATTTCTATCTGTTCGGGACCCGTTACTCCCAGCCCTATTTCAACGGCCCTTTTAATTTGTTCCTGTTGAAATATTTTCCGTCCCATTATGGTTTGGTTGGACCCCGCCTCCTTGAGCACGGCCAGGCCCACGGCATCGATAGCCACCCGATCGGTTCCCGCCAGCATGACATTCGCCTCTTTCTTTTCCCCTGTCATCGGGCCTCCGTCGGTAAAAACTTCAACGCCGTCCATGACAATGAGTTGCGGGCGGTATCCCAGATTTATTTCCGCTATCATCTTCCGCATGTGAGGCGAAGAGTGGAGTTCACGCATCAGGTTTCGGTGGACCGCCCCTACGCTCAATTTCAGGGACATTGTGAAGTGACCCCCGAACATGTGAGTTTTTAGACAGCCCGTCGTCACGGTGTACTCCGATTCGACAAGGGGGCGGGCCATTAAGAAGCCGTTGCTCCAGTGAGAACCGCGGGGGGTTATCAGCACCCAGTCGCTCTCGTCCAGAGTTTCGAAGTTCAAAACCTCAAACCCCATGTCCCTTCCCATGTCGAAGACGCCCTTGTCTCCCATTATTTGGTGTGTGTCACCGGGACCGCAACGGTCGCCGACAACGATTGATGAGGCTTTCCGAGCCTGTATCTCCCGGACGAGTGTGGACAAAACATCGTTATGGGTGGAACCGGGCGCGGGATCAGCGGTATTGAAATTGGGTTTAACCAAGACCTTTTTACCCTTCATGGACGGGAAATCCAGCAGTCTCAAGGCCTTTTCCACCCCTTGCCCGCGGTCGCCGGTTTTGACCAGGGCAATGGTCGCCTTGTTCCCCCTGTTTTCGCTCCAGGCAGGCATGGCTCCGATCGAAAGTCCCGCTATACCGATCGCCGAAACGTACATGAATTCTCTACGGTTGAAATATGGCATGGGCGGGAGTCATCCTTTTTAAAACGTGTATAATTTTGCAAATTTTGTCATGGTAGGAATGGGTTGTCAAGGGACGGAACGGATAATGCGAAAATCGGACCACAAAACATAGAACAAGATGAAATGTTGTTTTCCATGAATCTTTGTACGTGTTATAAAACACCGTGGTGATGGCGGTCATGTCGGTGCTGTGTGCCGCAGGTACAGTCCAAGGCATGCCGTAGGCGGCGCCGGAAGAGAGAGTGGTCGATGGTGCCGAGAAGAGGGGTGTGTTGTCATCTTTCAATCACTTTAAATTATAAGCACAAATAGAAGGAGATCGGAAAATGAAAAAGTACAGTGCATTGGTTATTCTTGTTGTGTTCCTCGCGGCCGCTTGTTCCACGCCTCAAACGAGAACGGAGAAAGGTGCCGTGTACGGCGCCGCGGGAGGCGCGGTGGCGGGCGCCGTGGCGGGGCAGGTGATCGGTAAGGACACGAAGGGTACACTTATCGGCGCGGCGATAGGAGCGGCGGTAGGGGGAGCGGGTGGCGCGGCTGTGGGTAGAATGATGGACAACCAGGAACGTGATATGCGGGAAGCCCTGGCCGCTTCCGAGGCTGCAACTATTAAACGAGAAGGCAACCTGTTGGCGGTGTCTTTTAAAGGTGACGTAACTTTTGATCACGATTCCGCCGTGGTCAGGCCGGGCCTTTATAACGAGATCAGCCGGATCGCGGATATCCTGAAGCAATACCCGGATACTGTCATCAGGGTGGAAGGTCATACAGACAGCGTCGGCCCGGAAGAGTACAATCTCGAGCTTTCCTACAGGCGTGCCGAGGAGGTTCGGGATTTGTTGGTTGCGCGGGGGGTGGATCCCGGTCGCATTGAGGTCGTAGGATTCGGGGAAACCATGCCGATCGCCACCAATGATACGGAAGCGGGGCGTCAAATGAACAGAAGGGTTGAGATCAAGATTGCGCCCCGAACGTGATGATCGGCGCGATAAAGATGAAGAGTGCCCTCCAGAGGGGAATCCGCGGTGAAGAATAACGCTCCGCCGGGGTGGCCTAGATATGCCTCGATCCTGGCCGCGATTACAGTCATTATCCTCCTGTCTTTCTTCTCGGGCCTTGCTTGTCGGCCGGCGGATGCGGCGCGACTTTCGTCGCTCTTCATACCGGACTTTCCCTC
>JBAYZW010000147.1:0-2924 GCA_041672305.1 Bacilli bacterium | reverse complement strand
GTAAACGCTCTCGGACAACCGATTGATGGATTAGGTGATATCGCCACGAATAAAATGCGCCCTATTGAAGTTATCGCTCCTGGTGTTATTACGCGTAAAAGAGTGGATACTCCTCTCGAAACAGGTATCAAAGCCATTGACTCGATGATTCCAATTGGCCGTGGGCAACGTGAATTAATTATTGGCGATCGCCAGATTGGTAAAACAGCGATTGCGATTGATACGATTATCAACCAAAAAGGTAAAGATGTTATCTGTATTTATGTCGCTATCGGTCAAAAGAATTCAACGGTCGCTCAGATTGTTGATCGTCTAAAGAAATATAAAGCCATGGATTATACCGTTGTCGTGGCTGCCACTGCTAGCGAACCAGCTCCTTTGCTCTATACTGCTCCTTATGCGGGATGTGCGATGGGTGAAGAGTGGATGAATCAAGGTAAAGATGTCTTAATTGTCTATGATGATTTAAGTAAACACGCCGTCGCGTATCGTGCCTTATCTCTCTTGTTAAAGAGATCCCCTGGTCGTGAAGCTTATCCAGGTGATGTTTTCTATCTCCATAGTCGTCTTTTAGAAAGAGCTTGTAAACTCGATGATAAATTTGGGGGTGGTTCAATGACTGCTTTGCCAATTGTCGAAACGCAATCAGGCGATATTTCCGCCTATATTCCCACTAATGTTATCTCAATTACTGATGGGCAAATTTTCTTAATCTCCGATTTATTTAATGCTGGTCAAAGACCAGCTATTGATAGTGGTTTCTCGGTTTCTCGTGTTGGTGGCGATGCCCAATATAAAGCGATGAAGCAAGTAACCGGATCATTAAAAATTGATTTGGCGAGTTTCAATGAAATGAAATCATTTGCGCAGTTTGGTAGCGATCTCGATGCGAGCACAGTCAAAATTCTGAAACATGGTGAAGTTCTTATGCAAGTCTTGCGTCAGGGACAATACCAACCCTATTCTTTAGAACACGAAGTCTTTGAATTATTTGTCGCCAAAAATGGTTTTTTAGATGCTATTGATTTAGATAAAGTGCGCAGTGCTCTTAACGATGCTTATCGTTATGTCAAATCTTCTTATAAGAATCTTTTAGAAGATATTCGTCAGAAAAAAGAAATTACCGAGGCGACTGAAAAACAGCTTCTTATTGCTGTGCAAGAATTTTTCGATATTAATAATCAGAAAGTTTAAGAGGATATATGTCGCAACAAATTACCAGAATTAAACAGAGAATCAAATCAGTCACCGGCGCTTTAAAAGTGACGAGCGCCATGAAACTTGTCTCCACGGTTAAACTTCGTAAGTGGAAAAACAAAATGTTGGCTAATAATGATTACTCTTCGCGAATCAGCGAAATTACCGAAGAGATTTTAAGTTGCGCCGAAAAAGTGAAAACGCCCTTTACAAAGACTTATCCTCAAGTTAAAAAGAATCTCTATATTATCGTTTCATCAACTTTAGGATTATGTGGTGCTTATAATACCAACATTTTTAAAATCGCTGAAGTGGCTTTGAAAAAAGAAGACGATGTCATCATTCTTGGCCGTAAAGGTCTCAGTCATTTTGAAAATGGCCAATTCACTCAAATAGAAGATTTTAATCAATATGTTTCTATTGAAGATAATATCATTATCAATCACATTACTAACTTTGTGATGACTCAATATACTAAAGGGCAATATCATGAGGTTCATCTTATTTATTCCGAATATAAAAATTCGCTCGTCTTTTTAGCGAAAGACGCCATTATTCTTCCTGTGCAGCAGGTCAGTAAGAATAATGCTTTAGGCTTTGGACCGATTATGGAACCAAGTCCGCAAGAATTAATCAATACCCTGCTCAATCTCTATTTTAAAACCTTTATTTATTCTAAACTTTTGGAATCGGAGGTTTGTGAACAAGCCGCGCGTCGTAACGCGATGGAAAACGCGACAGATAACGCTAACGAATTATTGGATGATTTGCATATTGAATTTAACAAAGCTCGTCAAGCTGCTATCACACAAGAAATTACAGAAATTGTCGGCTCAGCCGAAGCTTTATAGGAGGCCATTATATGGACAAGAAATTAATTAAAGGAAAAATATCTCAAGTTGTCGGACCGATTGTGGATGTCAAATTTCAAGATGAACATCTCCCCGAACTTTTAACAGCTCTTGAAATTCCTCTTTCCGATGGCAAGAAATTGACGGTGGAAGTTGCTCAACATATCGGAGGTGATATTGTTCGAGCGGTATCGATGGGTCCAACCGAAGGGTTAGTGCGAGGACAAGAGGTTATCTCCACCGAAAGTCCCATTACCGTCCCTGTCGGTGATGAAACATTAGGACGCATGTTCAATGTTCTCGGTGATCCAATTGATGGTATGGCCGCTCCTCAAAAGGCCAAAAGAATGTCAATTCATCGTAATCCACCAGAGTTTAAAGATCAATCGGTTAAAACCGAGATTTTTGAAACAGGTATTAAGGTCATTGATTTATTATGCCCTTATGTTCGTGGTGGCAAGATTGGTTTATTTGGTGGTGCTGGTGTCGGCAAAACGGTTTTAATTCAAGAATTAATGCGTAATATCGCTAATGTTAAAGGTGGTATTTCCGTCTTTGCTGGTGTTGGCGAACGCAGTCGTGAAGGCAATGACTTATATCGTGAAATGCAAGAGTCAGGAGTTTTAAAAAGAACTGCTCTTTGTTTTGGTCAGATGAATGAGCCACCAGGCGCTCGTATGCGAGTGGGCCTTTCCGCTTTGACAATGGCGGAATATTTCCGCGACTACGAACACACTGATGTTTTGCTATTTATCGATAATATTTTCCGTTTCACTCAAGCCGGTAGTGAGGTGTCCGCTCTTCTTGGTCGTATGCCAAGTGCCGTCGGTTATCAGCCGACATTAGCTACTGAAATGGGGCAATTACAGGAGCGAA
>JBAYZW010000146.1:0-2957 GCA_041672305.1 Bacilli bacterium | reverse complement strand
TCTTGAATGTCTTTCAAGGCAGGAATAAAAACCTCACGACCATTTCTTTCATTAATGAATTCGCGATAACTAAGAACTTTGCTTGAGCCAGGATTCAAACAAATATGAGCAGCGTAATAAACGACTTCCTCTAAATGTTTGGGCGAGACGTCAAGCAAGAGACCAATGCGACTAGGAATTCCTTTTAAGTACCAAATATGCGTACAAGGACTAGCTAGTTCAATATGTCCCATTCTTTCACGACGGACTTCTTTTGAAGTGACTTCGACGCCACATTTCTCACAAATAACACCGGCAAAACGAATTTTCTTATAACGCCCGCAATGACATTCATAATCTTTGCTCGGTCCGAAGATTCTTTCGCAATATAAGCCATCCATCTCTGGTTTTTGGCTACGATAGTTAATTGTTTCTGGTTTTAAGACTTCACCGTGTGACCAACTACGGATTTGTTCCGGGGAGGCAAGTCCTACTT
Organism: Bacilli bacterium; assembly: GCA_041672305.1. Taxonomy (GTDB): domain Bacteria; phylum Bacillota_I; class Bacilli_A; order RFN20; family CAG-826; genus JAAYDH01. The sequence continues at coordinate 2,482 of JBAYZW010000146.1, read as the reverse complement.
TAATGGCAGTTAATTTTTTTACATCAAACATGGTATTTTCCTCCTTTAGTCGTCAAACTTTTCATCACCAGTATGGGTGGTTAAGCCAATCGCTTCAGCGTCAACAACGCTTTCGGTTGTTCCTTCGCCCGTTAAATTGCGGATATTAGAATTGATTCTTCTCTCTTCTTTTTCCGTTTCTTTGGCGAGAGCGTCCATATCGATGGTATTGCCGTCTTGATCTAACAATTCAACATTCATCGCTAAGGCTTGTAATTCTTTCACTAAAACCTTGAAGGCTTCGGGAATACCTGGCTTTGGTAATTCTTGACCCTTAATAATCGCTTCGTAAGTTTTACGACGACCAACACGATCGTCAGATTTAATCGTATCAATTTCTTGTAAAATATGAGCGGCACCATAGGCTTCAAGAGCCCACATTTCCATTTCACCAAATCGCTGACCACCATTTTGAGCTTTACCACCCAAAGGTTGTTGAGTAACAAGAGAATATGGACCAGTGCTACGGGCATGTAATTTATCATCGACCATGTGAACAAGTTTAATCATGTACATACACCCAACAGTGATTCGTTCATCAAATCTTTCGCCAGTTGTACCATCATAAAGAACAGTTTTACCATCTTTAGACATTTTAGCTTTTTCCATCATGTCGAAGATTTCTTCATTGGTAATACCATCAAAAACAGGAGTGGCAATCTTATAGCCTAACTGTCTTAAGGCAAAACCTAAATGGACTTCGAGAATCTGTCCGATGTTCATACGAGAAGGAACACCAAGAGGATTCAACATAATATCGACTGGGGTGCCATCAGGTAAGAATGGCATATCACATTCTGGTAAAATACGAGAAATGACACCTTTGTTACCATGACGACCAGACATTTTATCACCTTCAGAAATTTTACGTTTCTGAACAATATAAACACGAACAACTTCGTTAACTCCTGGAGGAAGTTCAACGTCCTTGCTCTTACCTTCACGTTTGAAGATCTTGACATCTAAAACAATACCGGCACCACCGTGAGGAACACGCAAGGAGGCATCTTTACCTTCGTTCGTTTTTTCCGCAAAAATAGCCATTAAAAGCTTTTCTTCAGGAGTGGCTTCTGTTTGTCCACGAGGAGTCACTTTACCAACGAGAATATCGCCTTCTTTAACTTCCGTTCCAATGACAACAATGCCACGCTCATCAAGATGAGCCTTAGCTTCCGTTGAAACATTAGGAATATCGGCAGTAATTTCTTCATCACCTAATTTAGGAATAGAGCGACATTCGAGTTCATATTTTTCAATATGAACCGAAGTATAGGTATCGTCTTTTACGAGTCTCTCACTCATAATAACGGCATCTTCATAGTTATAACCATTCCAAGTCATAAAGGCAATTGTGACATTTTGACCAAGTGCCAAATCACCATTCTCCATCGCTGGACCATCAGCAATAATTTGACCTTTAACGATTTGATCGCCCACTTTAACAATGGAATGTTGGTTGATACAAGTACCTTGGTTACTGCGTTCAAATTTTTGCAAATAATAAGTGCGTGGTTCGGATTGACCCTTTTCTAAGATTTCAATTGTCTTGCTATCAGAATAGGTGACAACACCATCCTCAACAGCCACCACTGCTAATCCAGAATCACGAGCAATTTGATGTTCAAGTCCCGTGCCTACGACAGGCGCGTGCGGTTTTAAAAGAGGAAGAGCTTGACGTTGCATGTTCGCACCCATTAAAGCACGCATGGTATCATCATTTTCAAGGAAAGGAATACAACCAGCGGCGATAGAGACGATTTGTTTTGGCGAAACATCGACAAAATCAACTTCTTCTTTTCTTGCCATGACATTTTCACCTTTATAACGAGCGATAACTTCATCATCAAGAATTTCACCTTTAGAGCCAAGATTGATGTTGGCTTCGGCAATGACATAATTCCACTCTTCATCCGCGCTCATGTAAACGGAATCTTTCGCTTCGTTTAAAACGATGAGATTCGCTTTATCCACTTTGCGGTATGGAGTTTCAATAAAACCAAATTTATTTATCTTAGCATAGCTAGCTAAATTGTTAATCAAACCAATGTTCTGACCTTCAGGAGTTTCAATTGGACAAATACGTCCATAGTGAGAAACGTGAACATCACGCACTTCTGTTGAAGCGCGATCACGAGTTAAACCACCAGGACCTAAAGCGGAGAGACGACGCTTATTCGTCAATTCAGCAAGAGGATTAGTTTGATCCATAAACTGTGAGAGTTGGCTACTAGCGAAGAATTCGCGAATAGAAGCCGTTAAGGGACGAGGATTAATTAAAGCCTTGGGCTTCACATTTCCTAAATCACTAATTGACATCTTTTGTTGAACAGTTTTCACCATTTTGCCAAGACCGATACGGAATTGATTTTGAATTAATTCGCCGACGCAACGAATACGACGGTTGCCTAAGTGATCGATATCATCAGTGGAACCGAATCCATCC
>JBAYZW010000145.1:0-2969 GCA_041672305.1 Bacilli bacterium | reverse complement strand
CTTTTAATGAAAAATTTTGCTTTGGCGGGTAATCCCAACTGTGGGAAGACTACCCTTTTTAATTCTTTGACTGGTAGCACCGCTCATGTCGGCAACTGGCCAGGTGTGACAGTCGATAAGCGCGATGGAACCTGTAAATTAGGAAAGGAAGATGTCAACATTATCGATCTTCCCGGAATTTATTCTTTATCTCCTTATACTCCTGAAGAAGTCATCTCCCGCCAATACATCATCGATGTGAAACCTGATTGCGTTATCAATATTGTCGATACCACCAATCTCGAACGCAATTTATATTTAACAACACAAATCATGGAGATGGACGTTCCGGTCGTCGTCGCTTTAAACATGATGGATGTCATGGAGAAAAACGGCGAGCAAGTCGATATGAAAGAATTAGAGAGACAACTTGGTGTTCCAGTGGTGATGATCTCCGCTCTCAAAGAGAAAAACCTCAAAGAATTAATTAATGTGGCCATTCAAGCCAGTGAAAATAAACGAGTTGGCAAGACCGTTTTAGAAGAATCTCCCATTGGTCATTTGATTACCGATTTAACGATTGCTTTTCAGGGAACTGAAATATCAAATCCTTTATTTCACGCCGTGAAGTTAGCGGAATTAGACGAAGTAGAAATTAAACAACATCCTCAGTTAATTCATGTCGTTGAAGGTTTTAAAAAAGAGAATGTCGACCCGAAATTTCAAGGCGACTATGAAGCTCTCATCGCCGATGGAAGATATAAATATATCACCGCTCATTATTCTCCTTGCGTCAAAAAAGTACTGAGCGAAGAAAGTAATAAAAAAGATAAGCGTTCGTATCGTATTGATCGAATCTTAACTAACCGTTGGATTGGCATCCCAATTTTTATTCTCGTCCTCTTTTTAATTTTCCATTTAACATTCTCCGAGAATTTCCTTTTCTTAGGAGGGTTGATTAATACTGATAATTTTGCCTTTTTAGAGAGTAATGATTATTGGAGTGGATTGACTGGTTTGTTTTGGACAACAGGGGGGATTAATTCTCCCGGAGTTATCTTAGCTAATGGTCTCAATGCTTTAACGGGGGCTTTTACAGAATTAATGCGCACCGCTTTAGCGGGTGCTGCTCCGTGGGTCAGCGGCTTTATTTGTGATGGAGTTCTCGGTGGCTTATTTGCTGTCATTGGTTTCTTACCTCAAATTCTCGTCTTATTCCTCTTGTTCTCGATATTAGAAGATAGTGGTTATATGGCTCGTATCGCTTTTATTCTCGATCGCCTCTTCCGCAAATTTGGTCTCTCAGGACGGGCTTTTTTACCGATGATCATGGGCTTTGGCTGTTCGGTTCCGGCGATGATCAATACCAGAACAATCGCTGACGAAAAAGAAAGAGTGGCGACTTTGCGCGTGATTCCTTTCTTCTCTTGTGGCGCTAAATTACCAATTCTCACGGCGATATCTGGTTGTATTGCTGCCTCCTTTGGTTTTGCTAATGTCGATGTTATTACTCTATGTATGTATCTCTTAGGGATGTTAACCGCCATCGTTACTGTTCTCATCATGAGGCAGACAACAATGCGTGGTCATAGTTCTCCTTTTATTATGGAACTACCGGATTATCATCTTCCTCAATTTAAATCAACGATGATGCTTGTGTGGGACAAGGCTAAACACTTTGTGAAAAAAGCTTTTACTATTATTCTCGCCTCGACCATCATCATTTGGTTTATCGCTCATTTTCAAGCTGATGGGACGACTTGGCAATATCTAAGTGATGAAACCGATTTGTCAGTCTCTATTTTAGGAACGATTGGGAAAATCATTCAGCCCTTATTTGATGTGGTGGGCTTTGGAATTGGTCCTTATGGTTGGGTCTTTGTTGTTTCGATTATCGCTGGCTTTATCGCGAAGGAAAATGCGATTGGTGTCTTAGGCACTCTTGCCGCTTCAGTCTTAGCGGTAAAAGGAATTGAATATGGCAATGATGCAATAGGAACTTTTGTTCAATCATTATCGACTTCGGGAACATTAATCTATGATGCTTATTTTGCCGCTCACGGACCAGCGATGCTCTTATCTTTTATCGCTTTTAATATGTTGACCATTCCGTGCTTTGCAGCCGTCGCAACCGCGAGAGGCGAACTACCCAAAGGAAAGTTTTGGTCGACCATTCTCTTCTGGATTTTGGTTTCCTTTATTGTCAGCAGCGCTATCTTCCTTATCCCCACCTATTGGTGGACCATCTTTATCTATGTTGGTGGAGCCTCATTAGCGTGGTTAATAATCTTTCTTATTAATAAGAAGAGAGATGGAAAAGGCCTCACTCCCAAAGGAGCTTAAAATATGGGACCCCTTGAAATCATCGTTATTATTATATCCGTCATCATTGTCGGAACAGTGATTGGTGTTTTCATCTATAAAAAAATCAAAGGTCTTCCGACCGGAGAGTGTGGTGAGTGTCGAAAGGGGACAAAAAAATTGCTCAAAAAATATCACAAGATGTATCAGAAGAAATGATCGCCAGATTTTAAATTTTCTTTGTGCATTTAATGACAATCAATTTAATTTTGCCAACGCTGTTCATAAAGGTAAAATCGTTCTTGTTGCGGATAAAATAGTTCGTTGAGAAAATAATCTTCCCATTTTTAAAAGGCTTAATTAAGGAGGCAATCTTTTCTAAAAAGAGCGCTTCCTTTTTTTGTTCAACGACGAGAACGGAGTAGAAGAGACCATTGTTTTTTAACAACCGCCAATACTCATCATAGTTATTTGGCGTTCCTAAAGAACTGATCAAATTAACATCGAAATTATCGAGAACAATATCAATTGATTGATCTTGGAGAGGAATGATGTTCTTTGATAGAGGCAAGAGGAAGATATTTTTCTCATTGAATTTCTTGGCTATCTTCTTTAATTCATTGGTGCCACATAAAAAGAATTTATTGTGATTATTGGGATCGATAATACTCTTGATGTAACCGACCTCA
>JBAYZW010000144.1:0-3021 GCA_041672305.1 Bacilli bacterium | reverse complement strand
CTTAGGATTCGGCATTAAACCTTTTGGTCCTAAAACACGACCTAACTTACCGATTTCGCCCATCATATTTGGGGTAGCCACGATGACATCAAAGTCAAACCAGTTTTCGTGTTGGATTTTTTCTAGCATTTCCTTGCCACCGACAAAATCCGCGCCAGCAGACTTAGCATCTTCAACTTTATCAGTAATAGCTAAAACTTTTTTGGTTTTACCATTTCCATTAGGAAGGATGAGAGTTCCTCTGACTTGTTGATCAGCTTGCTTAGGATCGACATTGAGATTTAAAGAGACATCAATAGTTGCGTCAAATTTGACGGTTGATGTTTCTTTGACTAATTTAATAGCCTCTTCAAGGCTGTAAACTTTATCAGTTTCAACTTTTTCGAAAGCGGCTAAATATTTTTTACTTCTCTTCATAATAGTTGCTCCTTAGTCATCGACAACAATGCCCATGTTAAGAGCGCTACCTTCGACGATCTTCATAGCTGCTTCAATGTCAATGCAGTTAAGATCTGGTAATTTGTATTCCGCAATTTTGCGGATTTGTTCCTTAGAGATGTGACCTACGACGGCTTTTCGGCCTGAGGCACTACCTTTTTGAACACCAGCAGCTTTTAAAATTAAACCTGCCACTGGAGAGGTTTTGATGACGAAATCAAATGATTTGTCTTCATAAGCCGTGATAAGAACTGGAACAATTTCTCCACGTCTGTCAGCAGTTTTAGCATTGAAATCCACACAGAATTTACCCATGTTAATACCCGCTGCAGCAAGTTTTGGACCTGGTTTAGCGTCACCGCCAGGAAGTTCAAGTTTCAAGACTTTCGCGATTTTTTTACTCACGTGACTTTTCCTCCTATTTCTAGATTTTGTCCGTGCGTGGTTAACGAGTGAACCGCCACTCTTCCACGATAGACCTATTACATATGCGTCCATGCTCTCATACGTGGAGGCAACATGCTTGATAAGCATAACAAATATATACGCGCGTTGGCAAGAAATATTTATATTTAATGAAAAACTATGAATTCAAAATTCTAAATAACGAAAAATGCAAATTGTTAACAATTTGTAAAAGATAGACATTTTCCGTCGACTAGTTTATAATACTGACAATTCGAAAGTGTCGAATCAATGAAAAGAAAAAGTAGATTAAATCCCTATGCTCTCGTCCTCCTGTCATTCGCTATTATTATCCTTCTAGGATCTATTTTACTCGTTATGCCTTGGGCACAAGGCAGCGGTCAATGGGCTTGGAATAATTATTTCGACGCTCTTTTTACTGCCACTAGTGCTACTTGTGTGACAGGATTAAGTGTATATCATAGTGGCATTAAAGATGAGTTGAGTATTGGCGGACAAATTGTTTTACTAGCCATGATCCAAATTGGTGGTTTAGGTTTTATCACGGTTTTAGCTTTCTTTATTACTTTGTTTAAATCTAAACTACAATTTAAAGATAGATATTTGCTTTCTCAGGCTGTTAACTCTACAAATGTTGGCGATGTTGTGAGATTTGTAAGAAAAATTATCGTTATCTCTTTTTCTATTGAATTGGTAGGGACATTAGTCGGTTTGCCAGTTTTTATTACCATGTTTCCCAATAACTTTGGAATGGCTATTTGGAATTCTATCTTTACTTGTATATCGGCTTTTAATAACGCTGGCTTCGATATCTTAGGAAATACATCACTGATTCATGAAGCTGGAACATTGGTGGGAAGTTTACCAAATTGGGCCAATATTTATTTAGATATTTATGTCATGGTTCTTATTGTGACAGGTGGTATTTCATTCCTTGTTCTGATTGATATTTTCTCTTTCAAAAAACGTCCCAAACAATGGAGAGCTTTTACAAAGATTGTTTTGCTCACAACCTCTTTTTTAATCATCATCGGTTTTGTATGGTTCTTGGGATTTGAGTGTTTCAAGGGATCAGATAGTATGACACCTCTTGACGCCATCTTCCAAAGCATCACTTGTCGTACTGCTGGCTTTTCAACCTACAATCAAGCAAACTTATCCATTGGAAGTAAAATCTTTAGTTGCATATTAATGTTTATTGGTGGCTCGCCTCTTGGGACCGCTGGTGGCATTAAAACAACAACTTTATTTATGGTTATTCTCGCCATCTTTAGTTATTTACGTGGCAAAAATGTCAGTGCCTTTAAACGCACTTATTCTACCAAGATGATTGTTAAAGCCATGTCCTTATTCTTTATTGCTATTTTAACTGTTATTATTTGTTTTATAATTATATCGACGCTTGAAAAAAGTCGAAATATTCCTTCTGAGAATATCTTGTTTGAAGTCTTCTCTGCTTTTGGAACAGTGGGATTATCAACTGGAATCAATCCTGATTTGAGCGTCGGAAGTAAATCTATTCTTATCTTCTTAATGTTTGCTGGACGACTTGGGCCAATGACTTTCTTCCAAGTTTTCCAAACCAATATGAATAAAGAAGGTCCAGCCCACTATAAATATGTTGAAGAAGATTTCCTCATTGGATAAAGGAGAAATAGTATGTCAAAGAAATCATATGCCGTCATCGGATTGGGTCAATTCGGCCGAGCCGTTGTCGAAGAGTTAGTTGCCAATAGTGCTGATGTTATCGCCATTGACAACGATGAAGATGTTGTCAAAAAAGTAGCCGTTTTATTGCCTACTGCTTTTGTAGCTGACTCTACCGATGAAGAGGCCCTGAAAGAATTAGGCGTTCAAGATGTTGACGCTGCTATTATCGCTTTTGGTGGTAATAAAGAGGCGGCGGTTCTAACTACTGTTATTTTGCGTGACCTAGGTATCAAGCAAATTATCGTCAGAAGTGATGATAATTATTTTGTTCCAATTATGAAAAAACTTGGCGCTACCGAAGTTATTACTCCACAAAAGGCCGCTGGAATCGCTTTGGCTAATCGACTAGGTAATGAGGATTTCAAGGACTTTTATAAACTTGACAATCAACATTCAGTCATTTCTCTGATGGTCAATCCTGGATTTATCCCCACAACCATCATGGAA
>JBAYZW010000143.1:0-3053 GCA_041672305.1 Bacilli bacterium | reverse complement strand
TCGAAGTGACGACCACAATGGCGCCTAGCGACGATGATAGTTCTGAAGAGGATTCTAACGAAGAAGAAAAGAAATAAGATGAAAAAAGTAGTCAATCATATCGAAAAGACCCGCAAAAATCGAGTGAAAAAAATTATTAATTGGATTATCACTGGTTTTTTTGCTGTGCTGATCGGGGGATTGGTTGTCTTTAATTTAGTTAATAAATATTCAGGAAATGATTATATTTTTGGAGCTCAGTACCCAATGGTTCTAACCGATTCAATGGAACCAAAATATATGGTTGGTGATGTGCTAATTATTAAAAAAATTGATCATTTTGACGACCTTATTGACCAGTATCGAGCGGGTGATGATGGCATTTTGTCTACCGAAGATGACGCGGAATGTGTCATTGTTGGCGATCAAGAAACGCTCACTAATGGAGCGACCATTGATTTAACTTTTAATTATGATATTGCTGGTACTGGTAAGGAGTATTCTGTCACTCATCGTCTCAGCCAGATTGTTATTTATGATAATATCAATGAAGGAGAAGGAAAATTTTCCTTTACTTGCCACGGAATTAATACCGATAGCGAGCAGTGCTCCACGAGCGGAGGTGACTGCACAAATCAGACGCAAGTCTTTAATGAAACCAAAGTGATTGGTGAAGTTAAAGGTGTGAGTCCTTTTCTCACCTTCGTTTATAAGGTTTTTACTTCTATTTGGGGACTTTTGATTTTGATTTTGATTCCTGCCCTTTATCTTATTATTACTAGTGTAATTGATATTGTGAGTACCTTGAATAAGAAGGAAGAAGAAGTTCCTTCTCAATCGACGAATGAAGATTTAAAAGGTGATGTCTTGATAAATTTATCAGATGAAGACAAAGAGCGGCTAAAAAAAGATTTGCTGGAAGAATTATTAGAAAAGGAGAAAAAAACGCATGAATAAAGAAAAGAAATTACTAATCATTAATATTGTTTTTGCGGTGTTGACTATCGCGACTGTTATTAGCTATGTCACATTGAAAATGAATGGTTTGGTTGATGAGATTAATTCTCTCATTCCCCTTCATATTATTTTGACTCCTATTTTTCTCGGCGTTTTCTTTCTCACTTTATTTTCCCTAATTAATGAAGCTAATCGCCGCCGAAATTTGCGTATTGAAAATCGTTATCAATTTGGCACTTCTTCTGATTTCCCCAATTATTTTGGTTTTGCTGATCGTATCAAAACATTAAAGAGAAGGCATCCAAAAAATGAGAAAGCTTATATAGTGAGTTTTACTGTTTCAAATCTTTCTGTTATGAATAATACTGGCAGAAATACTGATATTATCGAACTTAATCGCTATGTTAGTGAATTTATTACTAATCATTTTTCAGCGCATGATTTAGCAAATAGATATGTATACTGCTTTTACCATGGTCAATTTTTATTCTATGTTTTTGGCAGTGATAAAAATATTCAAGAAATTTCCTTGTCTCTTGATGAGGCGAGTTATGATATCGCTGATGAGAAGAATATTAAGGTTTTTGTCCATCCGTTTATCGGAGTGGCTGAGATTGATTCTAATGAATCATTAATTGTCAATTTGGATAACGCTATTTTAGCCCGCAATTTGAGCGAGAAAAATTTCGAGAGTATCACTTTCTATTCTCCTTCCTTTCGCAAGAATGCCACTATCACAGAAATTGATGAAATTAAAGAGGCTCTTGAAAAGCAAGAATTCATTGTTTATTATCAGCCGAAGTTCCATTTAGCAAGTCGCCGTTTTATCTCCGCCGAAGCGCTCGTTCGTTGGGATTCACAAAAATATGGATTATTATCCCCAGCTAAATTTATTGAAAAAGCGGAGATGAGTGGTTTGATTCATGGTCTTGATATGTATGTTTTCCGTCGTGTCTGTGAAGATCTCTCAGAGGCAAAAAGCAAAAATAAACGCCTTTTGCCTGTCTCAGTTAATTTTTCACTATATGAATTTTATTCTCCATCTTTTGTTGAAGACATCCTTGGTATTGTCAAAGAATTTAATTTAAATCCTTCCCTTTTGGAGATTGAAATTACTGAATCGACATCACAAGTCAATCCGTTTATGGCTATTTCCCTTTTAAAGAAACTCAAGGAATGTGGTTTTCGCATTCTAATGGATGATTTTGGCTTAGCTTATTCAAACCTTGGCAATCTCAATAAAATGCCATTTGATACAGTTAAGATTGATAAATCATTCATCGATGGTATTGTTCCTGATTTTAAAACGCGCGAGATCATTCGTTTTTTGACTTCATTATGCAAAGTTAGTGGAATGGAAGTTATCGCAGAAGGCGTTGATCAATTAGAACAGGTGAATATCTTGAAGAAAATTAAATGTGATACCATTCAAGGATTTTATTATAGTAAGCCCTTGCCAAAAGAGGATTACGAGCAATTTCTCTTAGAAAATCATTTTGAGAAGAAAGAGGGGTAGAGACTTTTATGATTTTGATTATTGGTAGCAATCATGATGATGTGCTTTATTATCATTCCATCATCAAATATCCTGAAGATGTGACTATTTTAAAAGATTATCACGCTGTTATCGGAACAATTTTTAATAGCAAAGTGATGATTATTGAGGATGTTTACACTTCTTATCTCTCTTCCGCTCTTGCGATGTATATTGTTCAGAAGTATTTTATTAGCGCTATTTTTTGTGTGGGAAAATGCGAAGCGGTATCGGACAATTTAAAGGAAGGACATATCGCTGTTAGCAATCGTGTGATATTTGGTGATCTTAATCAGATTGAACAAGTTAAAGGAACTGTTCTCGGACAGATTCCTAATCTGCCGAAAGAGTATTCGGCAAATGCGCAATTATTGACGACTTTGAATGCCTCATTGGGTCGCATTGCTAATGGCAATCATTTTGATTGTCTTTTCTTCTCATCAAGCGCTTATTGTCAAGATAAACATATCATGAAAAATATTAGTAAAGATGAAAAATTGATTAGTTCTCGCGACGACATTGTCATCGATGGAGAAAGTGCTGGTATTGCCCTAATTTCCTATCTTTGCGATGTGCCTTTTGT
>JBAYZW010000142.1:0-3054 GCA_041672305.1 Bacilli bacterium | reverse complement strand
CATCCGATTTGTGGATTATTACAGATCCAGACTGTTTTCATCGAGAAGAAACTGTTTGATTCCGATGGTAATTATACCGTTCCCGTCCGTCCACGGACGGATGTCATCTCCGGTAATGATAATCTTCCTGAAGGAATCCCCAATTTTTTCAAAGGGTCTTGTCTCCTGTTCACGCTTTTTTTCATCCGGGATTCCGTACGCAGATTGGATGTAGTATCTGGAATCTCCTTTGTTTACTACGAAATCAATTTCCATCTGCCTGTATTCGGATATGCCCTCCTTGGACACCCTTGATTCGATTACTCCCACGTCAACGGAATATCCGCGGGACCTGAGTTCGTTGTAGATTATGTTCTCCATTATATGGGTGGGTTCCTGCTGCCTGAAATTGAGTCTCGCATTCCTGAGACCTATGTCGGCGATGTAATATTTATACGGGGTGTCAAGATATTTTCGCCCCTTTACATCATATCGTTCTGCTTTCTCAAAAAGGAACGATTCTTCGAGAAGCTCCAAATATCTATGGACGGTATTGTTGGATACGGAACGGCCTGACGTACGCAGTGCATTTGATATTCTTGTGGGATTGGTAAGCGAACCCGTGGACGAGCATAAGGTGTCGACTATCTGTCCGAGTCCTTCTGCCGACTGTATTCTGTTTCTTTCTGAAATATCCTTCAGATACACCTCATCAATAAGATTTCCGAGATATGAGAATCTCTGCTCATCGTCTATCCTCGTCAGCAGTTCGGGCATACCGCCGAATGTCATATACTGCTTCCACGCATAGTCGACATCGGAAAATACAGACGAAAACTCGGAAAATGAGAGTGGGTAGATACGGACTTCATCGCCTCTGCCCCTGAATTCAGTCAAAACGTCCTTAGACAGGAACTTAGAGTTGCTGCCCGTTACATAAGTATCTACATTGGGCATATGCCTGAGACCGTTTATCACATCGGCAAAATCCCGTACATATTGGATTTCGTCAAGAATGACATAATATTTTTCGGAACGGTTCTCTGTGGCTTTGACGATGGTTGAATATAACGCATCCGGGTCACGTAGATTTTTGTTCTTTATGTCGTCCAAGGCTATCGCCACAATGTTATCTGCAGGAACTCCCTCAGAAAGAAGATGATCTCTGAAAAGTTTGAACAGAAGATAGGATTTACCGCATCGCCTTATGCCTGTGATGACTTTGACGGAACCGTTCCATTTCCTTCCGATAAGCCTTCTGAGATACCTGTTCCTTTCGATTTCCATATTATCGCATCCGTAAATTGAAAATTTACTGCAATTTACAGTGGATTTTCAATTGATAATTATTTATCGTGATTAAAATGTTTCGTTGAGCCGACCGCAACTGACTGTAATCGTAGAATTTTTCCTGTCACGTTGTGTATGGTTGAACATACGACATACCCGAAAACTTCTCCGTCCCGCCGTTAACCGTCCGCAAAAAAACTCTCTTTTAAACAGCATCCTGCATAAACTCATAACAATATCCCATAGCCGGACAGTGACGTTACGGCGCGGATCATCGCGCCCTCTGAACGAATGTTCGGGCATGTGTAAGTATTTATATCTCGGATTCCGATAACCGACTGATATGGATATTCAGAATGCCGATTTCGTGATGTTTGCCGTATTCCTGGTTACTTCGGCAGTGCTTGCTTTGATAGGAACACAGTTTCTGAAGGGCAAATGGCTTGAATATATCACTCTCATCGATGCGAAGAAATACGACCGTGAATCCTTATCCGGAATTTCTGCGGCAATGATGTTTGCCTGTGCCCTGGCATTTTCGCTCTGTGCCGTGGGTTTTTTCTTTAATCTGGCCGGAATTTTCATTGTTTTATGCATAACAGTCTGTATTGTCACCATGATTGCGGGGTATTATCGTATTTTTAATCTGAAAAAAATATGACCGTACCATGTTAGATTCTCAACGGAATCTGTATCGCTTTTCTGAAAATCTTGGGTGATTTTACCGATACGCGGGTAATGCTGTTTCTAATATTTCGATAAAGACCTGCCCCAATCAAAAAAATACTCAAAAGGGAGGAATGGTGGACAGGGCGAGATTCGAACTCGCGACCTCTACAATGCCAATGTAGCGATCTTCCAACTGATCTACCTGCCCGGTGATTTCAGAGGATATGATATTTCTATTAAAGGTTTACTAAGAAGCCGTCGTTGCAAAGAGGTCAGAAGTTCTCTTTGAGAGTGGATTGATACCTGTGAACCTCGCCCGGAATCATAGTCGGATATTTTCCGGACACGCAGGCAAGACACAAATCGCCTTCCGGCAGATCGATGGCCTCTATCAGACCTTCGACGCTTATGTATGCCAGACTGTCGGCGTTTATGATTTGTCTGATTTGTTCAACGGTATGATCTGCACCTATAATCTGTTCTCGGGTTTTCATGTCGACTCCGTAATAACAGGGTGCGACTATGGGCGGGCATCCCACCCTTACATGGACTTCTAACGCGCCGGCGCTTCTCAGCATACTGATGAGTTTCTTCAGCGTGGTGCCTCTGACAATGCTGTCGTCTACGATTAAAATCCGTTTACCGTTGACCGTGCTTTTTATCGGATTCATTTTTGTCGATACGGCCACTTCCCTTTGTCTTTGATCCGGAAGTATGAACGTCCGTTCCGCAAAACGGTTTTTCATGAACCCTTCTTCGTAGGGTATTTTTGACTCGACGGAAAATCCTATGGCGTGGGCCCTCCCGGAGTCCGGTATGGGCATTATCAAATCGACGTCCGCGGGACTTTCTTTCGCCAGTATTTCCCCGATTCTTCTTCTTACGTGATATACCTCTTTTCCGTCCAGAACGGAATCGGGCCTTGCAAAATAAACCCATTCGAACATGCAATGGGCTTTGGGAGCGTTGATGTTGTAAGGATAACTTTTCACTTCGTTGGGAGTTATTTCAACGATTTCTCCGGGCATGACATCCCGTATAAGTTCCCCGTTCAGAGCGTCCAACGCGGCGGATTCGGATACCAGCATGTACCCGTCCCTTATTTTTCCGATACAG
>JBAYZW010000141.1:0-3090 GCA_041672305.1 Bacilli bacterium | reverse complement strand
CATATATGTTTCAAAAGCTCTTAAAAAAGCTTCTGGACTAACTGTTTCTAATTCACCATTAACAGCAAAGGAAATACGACCAGTTTCTTCACTAACAACGACAGTCACAGCATCGGAAACTTCCGAAATGCCAATTGCAGCGCGATGGCGAGAACCATATTTATAGGCAAAAGGTTTGGTTGTAGGAGTAAAAAAGACACTAGCGGCGAGGATTTCGTTATCATGAACGACGACCGCACCATCGTGGAGACGGGTTCCGGGATAAAATATTGTCATCAATAGTTCGGGAGAAACAGGAGCCAAAACAGGGACCCCGTTTTTCATGATATCTTTTAAGGATGTATTGCGTTCAAAGGTAATCAAAGCTCCGGTTCGACTTTTCGATAAAGCAATAACAGCTGTCTCGATATTTTTATAAAGAGCTTTACGATCATAGATTTTTTCAATACCGAAATTAATATTTTTGCCACTGGCACGGCGAAAGGGATTAGCTAAAAAAGAGCGTAAATCACCAAGATTAGCAAACAAACAAACGGTAAAAGCGACACCGCTGAGAACAGAAGCCACAATTAAAACCGCTTCCAAGTTCAAGATATAGGAGGCTAAAACAAAAAGAAGAGAAATAGTCCAAATATAAAAAGCGGCATTACGCTTTACAACTTTCGAAAAAACGATAAAAAGAAGACCATAAATAGCAAGAATCAAAACAATTGTTATAATCCAATTAGCAGTATCAACTTGGGGATTATCCCATATAAATTTCATAAAGTTTCTCCTTATCGTTATTATTCTAAAGAAACTAATTTCTTTGTCTTAAGTATCATAACAATTCTCGTTTTTCTTTTCAATACGCGCACTGACACATAATGACCAAAAAAGAGTTTTTTTATTAAAATAACATTGCAAAACGCCATCATTTAATAAATTTATTTTTTTGTAATTTTTATAATGGTTGGTTTATTAATGCGAATTGTCTTACTATAGGGTGTTTTTTTCTTCTGCAAAAACAATTCTAATTCATGGCGACCTTTTGGGGTAATTTCCAAATACAATTCCTCCGTTTGGGGATCAAAAATATTTTTGAGATACTCATAGCGAGAAAGCGCCAATATGTAATGACATATCTTTTTGCTTGAATAGGAAATAAGAGTTCCAAAAGTCGGTATTGAGGTTGCTTCTTTTGTCTCATCATCTATAACGCCAGATAAAATTTTATAAACCCCTTCTTGATTTGGATAAAGCGATAAATCGTTTAAAGAAGCGACGGTATGCAAAACTTTATAATGAGTGATAGAGAGAGTTAATTCTTTCATATTCATAGTTTATCTATCTAAGAAATAAAGGTCAAAGCATAATCTTTATTTGTGGGAGATAATACAATGAGTTAAAATAAGCGTGGCAAAAAATAAAAAGTTGTCAAAAGGAGAAAATATGTCAACACCTCATATTAATGCTCAACCTAACGCTTTCGCTAATATCGTTTTGATGCCTGGCGACCCGCTAAGAGCAAAATGGATTGCGGAAACTTATCTACATGATGTTCAACAAGTCACGGATGTTCGTGGCATTCTCGGCTTTACTGGTTATACCAAAAACAATAAGCGCCTTTCTGTCATGGCTTCAGGAATGGGTCAGCCATCGATCGGTATCTATTCTTATGAACTTTACACTGGTTATGGGGTGGAAACTATTATTCGTGTTGGCACCTGTGGTTCTTATCAAGAAAATATCGATTTATTCGATGTCTTGATTTGCACGACTGCTTCAACCGATAGCAACTGGCAAGGGCAATATGACATTAATGGCACGCTTTCCGCTGGTTGTAACTTTGAACTAGCAATGGAAGCCTATAATCAATGTCAAAAAGCTCAACTTCCTTATCATGCTGGCAATATTCTGTCCGCTGATGTTTTCTATGATGATGATCCTAACATGTGGAAAAAATGGGCTAAATTAGGATTGATGGGCGTCGAGATGGAATCATATTCACTTTATTGCAACGCTGCTCGTCTCAATAAAAAAGCTCTCTGTTTGTTAACAGTAACTGATAATTTTTTGAAAAAAGATAAAAAAGCGACTTCAGAAGAACGCGCTTATGGTCTGGGCAAAATGATTGAAGTTGCCATTGCGACAGCCGAAAAATTTGCTAAGTAATTAACTTTTGTTAAATAGAAAGCCTCTCATTAATGGGAGGCTTTTATTTTATAAAACAAAGAAGTAAATGGAAAAAAACATCAATATCGCTCCAATCAAAATGAAGAAGTGAAAGATACAATGAAAGTATTGAATTCGTTTTCCCACTCCATAAAGAGCGGCACCAAAGGTATAAGCTAAGCCGCTAAAGAGCATGAGAAAAAATCCAGTTCTTCCTAAAATGCTCCATAAAGGAATGAAAGCAATAATGATACACCATCCAGCGACAATATAACAAGTCATGCTTAACCAAGCATATTTTTTTAAATTTATCGAATTAAAAATGCAACCAACAATGCAAAAAATCCACACAAAAGCAAAGATGAGAAAAGCGACAGTAGAAGTTCCCCATCCAAAGACATTAACGGGTCGTAAAGCCACAAGAGTGTAAGGAGTATAACTTCCTGCAACAAGAAGAAAAATCATATTATGATCCATGATGCGCAATACTTTTTTGCCTTTATTGCGTCCCATAGAATGGTAAAGACAAGACATTGTAAATAAGATTATTAAAGAAATGCCATAGATGAGCGTGGCGGAAATTCGCCACGCATCATGCATCGGTATAACTTTAATCAAAGCAAAAATTAATCCAACAATACTGAGCAAAGCGCCAAGACCATGAGATATAGAAGAGATAAGTTCTTCCTTCAATGAGTAACTCGGGAGTTTCAAATCTTTTAATTTCATGGTTTTATCTTATCTGAAATAGCAATGTTTTCCTCTCTATTCTCAAAAATAAAAATTCTACTGCTTTTTTTAAAATAGTAGAATAATTATTTAGAAAAGTAGAATTTAAATAATATTTTGATTTAATCAAGATATTTTTGGTCTTTTAACTGGTCGATACAAAAGAATTAATGAATTAATAACCATCAAAACGGTGAGTCCTGTATC
>JBAYZW010000140.1:0-3136 GCA_041672305.1 Bacilli bacterium | reverse complement strand
TACAGTAAAAACTATGCAACTGCCGAAACGTCTGTATTGCAAATATAATCAACTTTATTACCAAGATTTCCACCAATCGATTTGATTTCTGCAGTATGTACCGATACACTGACAATTGCAGAAATTATTCAATAACCCAGACTCTCAGATTTGAAGCCGGATTTTCGATAGCGATACAACCGTGGTGAAATAAATCCGGCGGGAATCCCGCCGGAAAGATGTTTGAAATATTTCAAAAAATCAGAGTTCGTATTCGTCCATTCCCTTCGGTTCGGTTCTGATATCGTACCTCTTGTACGCAACTCGGATTCCGCTTTCCTTGAATTCTTTGAGAACCCTTTCCATAATGGCGGCTTCCGCCGACCACTGGTTTTCGTAATCGTAAACGTAAGCGGACAAACGTATCTTTATTCCGGAATCGGTCAGTCCCGTCGCACGTGCGAAGGGCATCATTATGGACCCGTCGGTGATGATTTCGGGACGGTCCATAGCCGCATCCGTCAGTATTTTATTAGCCAGCGTGAGATTCGTGTCTCGGGTCACTTCAACATAAAAGTTGAATCTGTAACGCAGATTCTCGCCGGTCATGTTGACGACGGTGCTTGCGGCAACTTTGTCGTTGGGCATGGTTATTATTTCCTCGTTCCACGGATTCTTGAACCGTGTGTTCATAATACCCACCTGATGAACTTTGAGTTCGTTTCCGCCGTCTATCCTGATAAGGTCTCCGGCTTTGAACGGGCGTGTCGCCAGCAGCGAAATGCCGCTGAAGAACTGCTTAAGTATATTCTGAGCTCCCAGAGATATTGCCAAACCTGCGATGCCCGCACCCGCTATTATCCCCATGAGGTCCGCGCCGAGAGTGGCGAATATGCCGGCGGCCGCGAAAACAACGATGATTATCTTACCGATCATGTTGAACAGCGGAATTAATGTCTCGTCGACTCCGTCGGGGGCCATATCCATTCCCCGTCCCGAGAAAGTATGACGTACGAGAACTTTGTAAATTTCCCATCCTATCACGGCGCCCAGCACGATATACAGAAGAGCCGCCACTCTTGCGGAAAAATCGATGATGTATTCGGAAGAGCCCATAATCCTGAGGCTTTCGTTCACTCCGTATACCATGATGAAAAGAATCACCATGCTGTAGAAGGTTCTCATCTTTACGTCCTTCAGTTCTTCGTTTCTTTTTATGGGTCTGCTGAGAACGATCTTCAACAAACCGACGACCGCCAAAGAAATAATTGCCCATATCAGGAGTGTGGCTATGGTTGCGCCGATGTATCCGTTAAAGGGCTTCGGCAAAGTGTTGGGTATGAAACCCATGATTTTATTGAAATATCCGGATGATGAAAGATCCGAATATATGTTAATCGTCAGAGTTTCTGCAATCAGGTGACTTTCGGATGTGTCGTCCGTTTTGTAATACAATTGTATAACAACATCGCCGGCTCCTTCGGATGCGTATTTTTCCACAGAAAATGTCAAAACCAGGCTTTCTGATTCTCCGGCACCCAGGTTTCCGATGTATTCGGGATCGTTGAGGACTTCGACATGATCGGTACCGACGGCCTGTACGCTTACATCGGACCAGGAAGAAGATGTGATATTTTTAATTACGATTCTTACGGTCTCTTCCCCTCCCGCTTTGATCTTAACGGGATTTTCGTCACTTACCGGCAGTATTCCGAACAATGAGGTGATTTCGCCAGTATTGGGTTCTTCCTCGATGGCATATGCCTCGTCAAACATCACGGGAACCGTCAATATCGTAATCAATACCGCGGCCAACGCCATGATGCGCATCTTCTGCTTCATAACGGTGCATACGTCATTCTTTTAATAAATACTCATTAATTTGTTCCGATATTACATAAAGTTGCGACAAATCTTAAAACTTATAACGGATACGGGAGGATGTATGATACTTATTAAGCTGGGAGGCAGCGTCATCACCGACAAGTCCCAGTACAGAACTTTCAACAAAGAGCGTGTTGCCCGTTTATGCTCGGAAATCAAAGAATCCGGCCATAAAGCGCTGATAGTTCACGGTGCGGGGTCGTTCGGACACGTTCTTTCCAAGCGTCACGGTATACAGAACGGGTACGTTTCGGAAGAGCAGATTCCCGCCGTGGCCGAAGTTCAGTATGACGTGAGGGATCTCAGCCTGATGGTCGTAAGGGAAATGCTGAACGTCGGCATTCCCGCGGTTTCCGTGCCGCCGGGATCCTGTTTCGTGTTGGATGACGGAAAATTGGTTGCATCCGATACCGAAGCCATAGAACGATTGGCTGACGCAGGGGTGATGCCCGTGCTTTTCGGGGATGTGCTGATGGACCGGGTAAAAGGTTTCGGCATCTGTTCCGGAGATACGTTTATGGAAAAACTTGCCGAGTTGTTTGATATTCAAAAAGCAGTCTTCGTTTCCGACGTGGACGGCCTGTTCACGGCCGACCCGAAAACCGACGGCAAAGCGGAATTGATCGAAGTCGTGGATAAGAACGTATTGGAGAACATTAAATCAAAGAGCGACATAGACGATGTTACCGGAGGAATACGTTTCAAGATGGAAGCGATGCTCAGAATGAGCACGGCGGACCGCGACTGCGTTCTGGTGAACGGCACCGTGGCAGGTCGGTTGGGCGCGTTGCTGAAAGGAGAAAACGTAATATCCACCACAGCCAAAGGCGGAATAAAATGAATATCAGGAACAGAAAGGCCGAACATATCGAAATATGTCTGAATGAAAAAATTGCTCCGGGATATTGTTATTGGGATGACGTGAGACTCGTTCACAACGCTTTGCCGGAACTCAATGCGGACGATATCGATACGAGTGTTACGCTGTTCGGCAAAAAATTGGATTTTCCTTTGATTGTTACCGCCATCACCGGCGGATTCAAAGGCGCCGAGAAAATTAACGCCAACATTGCGGAAGCCTGTGCGGAACTGGGTATAGGCATGGGCGTAGGCAGCGAAAGAGCCGGCGTAATAGGCGTGGAACCCGAAAGCTACCGAATTGTCAGGGAATACGACGTTCCGTTAATGATCGGAAACGTCGGCGCTCCGCAGTTGGTACCGCAACACAGCAAAGACTTCATCGGTTCGGATGAAATCGAAACAGCCAGAGACC
>JBAYZW010000139.1:0-3145 GCA_041672305.1 Bacilli bacterium | reverse complement strand
TGCTTTTGACATTCCGCAATAGCGTGAAGAGCTAAGGTTGTTTTTCCGCTTGATTCTGGACCATATATTTCAATAATCCTTCCTTTGGGATAACCACCCACTCCAAGAGCTTCATCAAGGAGAAGCGATCCACTAGGGATAACATCAACATCTACAGCTTGTCTTTCGCCAAGTTTCATGACCGCTCCTTTTCCAAAGATTTTTTGAATTTGTTCTAATGTTTCATCAAGATTTGTTTCTTGCGCTGCACTTTTCTCTTTCTTTGCCATATAAATACCTCTCCTATATATAAATCATCATTTTGATTATTTTTTGTAAAATTAATTTTTTTGCAATAAAAGTTCGATCAATAATTGATAAGCAATATCAAGAGCCTGATGCTGAATTTCATCGCGAGTTCCATTTAGATTATTTTTTGTCACCATTACAGTCTCATAAGCTGCAACAGCGATATAGACTTCTCCAATGGGTTTATTTTCCATTGCTGATGGTCCAGCATTTCCAGTAAAGGAAACACAATAATCAACATTTAAAAGTGCCTTTCCATGAGAGGCCATCTCTTGAGCCACTTCTTGAGAAACAACACCAACCTTATCAATTAAAGAGTAGCTAATTCCTAAAATTCGTGATTTTTCCTCAGTGGCATAAGTAACAAGACCACCCTTGAAAAAATGACTGGCGCCTGGGATGGCAGTTATCTGTTGAGAAAATAAACCGCCCGTAAAAGATTCAACACATCCAAGTGTTCGACCCTTTTCAATGAATAATTTAGATAATTCGACAGCTGTCATTGCTTTACAACCCCACAAAAAACATGACGATTCTGAACGACATAAATAATTCCAGATAAGAAAGAAACAAAAGTTGCAACATAGACAATTAAATCAGTAATATGCAAGCCAGTGATCCAATTTGCATCAAAATAATTAAATGGAAAACCATTTAATAAGACAAAAACAATCGCAATCATTTCTAAAACTGTTTTGGCTTTTCCAAATATATTGGCCGCAATAACAACATTCTTTTGAGCAGCAATAAACCGCAAAGCATCAACAACAATATCGCGAGAAACAAGAATAATAGCGCACCAAACATTAAAACCAATTACTTGGCCACTTGCATAAGGAGCAAATAGACTCGGAGCAATAAGGAAAATAACCATTGAATTAATCAATAATTTATCCGCGACAGGATCAAGAAATTTTCCAAGATCTGTCACTTGATGATTCTTTCTTGCTAAATATCCATCCAAAAAATCAGTAAAACTAGCTAGAAGGAAAAAAATCGCTAAAATAAGAAAAACTAAATTTATTTGCGTATTTCCAAGAAGCGGAGATTGAAAATTAAGAAGTGACATCACAAATAATGAAACAATCATTAGAATGACTGCCCCAATTCTTGTAATAGTGATCTTAGTGGGAAGATTCATTTTGTCTCCTTTGGTGAGTATTCGATCCTGTAAGCCATGTTTTGTCTAGGATAATTATTTATCTAAGCAATGCTTGCTAAGAGCAATTTGATTCTCGCTCTTTGCTTCCCCTACCAAATTTGGGTTTCTCGCTTGTGGGGTTTACCGCGTTCCACCTTATGGTTTCCCATAAGCTACGTCACTGTGGCACTTTCAGGCTTCTCACCATAGTTTCCCTTAGGTGGTCTACCGCCGTTACGCACTCCTGCGTACCTAACGTTATCTTTTCCGTTAGCGCAAACACTACAGGCATCGCAGCCTGTGCGAGCATGGACTTTCCTCTAACCGAAGTCAGCAATTATCCAGATCGAAGTTATTTAATTGTATTGGGATTAAAGCCTTGTTTCCAAAGAAATTTCTCAAGAGCGCTAATCCGCTTTACGAGGTTAATATTATCAGCAGAAATATTCTTATCATTATTCTTAATTCCGTCAAACCTTACCTGATATTTTTTATTCTCAATTTCCAATAGTTTATTCTTCTCTTCTAAGTCATTGATCTTATTTTGCAAAGTCTCAATATCCTGTTTAGTAATCAAGAAATTTGATTCAATGATTTGATAATCACGAATTACACTATCGAGGAAAGAATCAACTTCTAAAGAGTTATAGCCATGAGTGACTCCAGAAAAGGTCATATCAAGAATTTCTTTAGAACATAGATTAAGTTTAATTGCCATAAACGAACCTCTTAATCTATAATATAGTAGATAGGAAAGTATTTCAATCTTTTTTCAAAAGAAAAAAGAATAAAAAGTTTAAATCAGCATTAATTATTAGACAAATGAAAAAACTAGAAAAATTGTTAAAACATCACAACCACCTCGTCTTCCTAGATTTTGAAGGTACCCAATTCAGCCATGAAATGATCGCTCTTGGCGCAGTATCAGTTTTGATTGATAAAAAAGGTCAAATTAAAAGGCAAAAAAAGCCTTTTAAAGTTTATGTTAAGGCCAAAAATAAAATCGGCAAATACGTTATCGAATTAACAGGAATAACAGAAGATATTCTCGTTAAAAAAGGTGTTTCTTTTGCAACTGCAATGGAAGAATTAAGAAAATATGTCGGTTTATCATTTAAAAAAAGTTCATTTATTACTTTTGGTAATCACGATATGAGAATACTCAGTCAGTCAATTGCTCACAACATGGATTTTCCCAAGGATATTTGTTCACAAATTCAAAAGAATTATTTTGACTATGCAGCATTTATAAACGAGTTTGTCCGAGACGAGCAGGGTAATCCGTGTAGTCTTGTTCATAATTGTCAAACATTTAATGTTTCTCTTGCGGGAGATGCTCATGATCCTGCGGTTGATGCCATTAATTTGGCTAATCTATATGATGCATTTCTGCGAAATATTCCTCTTGTGGCTGAATACTATAAAAAATCCTTACCAAAGTATAGTCATTTCCCTAGTCCAATTAATGAGATTCTTAAGAAGCTTAATAATGATGAGACTGTATCACCACATCAATATGATGAGGAAATAAGGAAGTATTTATCATAATGATTAGATATCCAAATGGTGACAAATTTGAGATTCACCAATCTTCTAAGAAAAAGAAATCAGCGATTGATATTTCCATTTCTTCTGCTAATAGAGGAATGAATCTCGAAGAAGATATTAACCTATCAAATGATTATTATCTTTTAAAAAACATTTTGCTTATTACCA
>JBAYZW010000138.1:0-3153 GCA_041672305.1 Bacilli bacterium | reverse complement strand
CCTCGAGTCTGTGATTTCGAAATCTTCGTAAGAAAGCCACATAGCAGTATGGCCGTCATCTGTGATGACCCATCCCTCTTCACCTCTGTATTCCAGAACTATTCTGAACTCGTCTCCGTCCGGGAAGAAATGACCGGTGTGCAACAGCGCTCTGTTCATACCGATTTCAGTGTATCCCGTATCGGCACACATCGAACGTTTTATCGCTTCGACCATCTGTTCGTAATTTCCAGTCATGGGAACCATTCCTCCAATTTTGTATTGTTTTCTTCCCCTTTGAAGTATACGTTAATATCCAACATGAACACGCTTACTGCCTTTTTCCAGGCGTCATATTCTGTTGTGTGACTTGCCTGAGCTTCTTCCTTTAATCCGTCTCTCTGAGCTTTTTCCGTTATCCTGTGTATATGACACCCGGAAATAATACGTCCGTCCGGATTTTCGTGGTTGCCGTGAAATCCATTGTATCTTGTGATGATGTACGTGGACCCCGAGACGCCTCTGTAACGGAAAAATACATTCGATGCTGTAAACTTAATTGGTTTCCAGGACATTGAAATTGTCGCTTTTGCAACGACTCTCCAGTCCGACCACCTTTAGAACATGCATGCCCTCTCGGTACTAAAATATAGAAATCCCCGTAACAGTCATCCAAAGCTCTTCGTTATCTTTTCGAACGTATCACATGTATGAATTTTCATAAACATGAGTTCAATTGCATTACAACAGTTATGGTCGCAAAATCAAAATCTGACTAAGTCCTCGAGTTTTTTCCTTTCGACACTCTGTATAGCCTCGTAGTTGTCCATCTCTCTTGATCGAATAAAGGTTTTTGCCAAATCCATTTGAGCTTGATCTGATTGATGGTTGTGTATATGTGAAAAGTACACCATGCCTCTCTTCTCAATCTCACCGTTATCTTTGTACGCAAAACGGTTCGTGAGATCAGTCATAGATTTTCCCCTGCAAATGGAACAATTACAACGGTACTCGTGCTCTATCTTTTCATAAACTTTATGTTCTATCAGCGATGAGGCTGAGTGTATTGCCATTTTATATCCTGCTATTTCATCCAGATTTCTGGGAGGCGATTGACTTGCTAAAAATCCGGCAGCCTTGGGATTAAGGACGTTTTTCTTCCTTGAGAAAGAATCAATGCCGTATGAGATAAGTTTGGTCTGAACTTCCGACTGAATGCTACCCTTTCCGACTCCCCTTGGAATCTCGGAACAATTAATCAGTGCATTTAATGAATCCTTCCTGCTCCACACTTCGGCATACTGAGTGGGATAATTATTTGGTTCGGCATATCGGAGATTTATTATGCTTACCGCTCCTGTTTCGGACATCTCGGCTAAAAAATCCAATTTCTGGCCGAAGCGGTCCGGTTTTTCTTTCATGTCTAATTGGATGACACATCCGAAGCCTCTGTTTTCTGCAGAATTAGACCAATCTTTTACCGCTGATTCGAATTCAGATATTTTCCCGTCTACCCAAGGCATGCAAATATAATCAAGTCCACTGGTTTTGACTTGCATCTCGAATGCTATTTTATGCAATGCATCTCTTTCACAAGACAGCGGGGAACACGTCTGAATTACAGGAAAGGACGGTATGAGCCATGTAGAGTCACTCAAAGATTGAAGAGTACGCCCGAGATCCTTTACAGTCCCATTATTCATTCTGAATCTTTCTAATCTTTTTCCATTAATGTTAAGAGGCAGCACACCCAAAGGCGCTTTTATCTCTCCTCGGTATCCGAGGAAATTTTTGGAAGTTATCTCTTCAGCACAGATAGGTCGTGTTGGTGTTTTGAAAGAATGAGAACTGCTGGTTCTGACATTGACTATCCGGCCTCCGGAACCGCCCAAAGACGTGTCTATATCTTCTATCTTGACGGAATAAATTCCCATTAATTGCGCCTCCTGCGTAACGTTCTGTCCAATATCACAGACTTATCCGTAAATTGAGGGTATTTGGTATAGACATACCTAGTTATACCGTCCACATCGAACTGTTGCAAATCACGACGCAATACCTTGAGTTTATTCTGTTGTTCGCTCGTCAGTTTATTAAATGCCTTTAATCCAGCCTCAATACCCTCATCAGAAAGCGTGAATCTTTCTTGGTTAGAATTGATTCTTCCACCATCTGACACGACCAGGCCCATGTTCATGAGCTCCTGAATTTGTGAGTCTATGCGTTCTGAATAGGGGCCGAATTTATATGATTTGAATCCTGGGTTTTCAGAAGGTATATTATTCTCCTGCGCAAACTCAAAAGTTACGATCAATATCTGTTTTTGAAGAGCAGTTATACCCCGTATCGGAGCTCCACATCCTGAATACAACCATGCCAATATCCAATCATGAAGGAACATGAATTGATTTTCACTAGAGTAATCTATTAGTTTTTGAACCTGACTAGGTTCGAACATTACTTTTCCGCAACTTTCACACTGATCATAGTGATATTGGAATCCGTCATCGAGTATGACGTCCTTGCGTCTCCATACACACTCGCATTTACTCCTCATATTGGCTCCAAATGTGAAACACTGCACACAAATCCGTTCTGATATGGTATTTTATCCAAAATAATATTATAGGTCTTTCCACGACGTCTTGAACATATTCTTTTTGAGCTTTTCCTGAATGGTTTACCGGTCCTTTTTTTTCTTTGGACAATCTACCGGATCGTGTAACATGTCACACAGCGTATACATATCTATATCGTAATAATTCATGTGTATGAATGCAGAATCGGATATTCTTAACGGCATATTTCCAAATGTACAATCGGCTTCATTCATAACGACGGGGGGCATATCCACTCCAAGATTTTCTTAATTAATCGATTCGCGTATAGTCCAGGTATCGTTGACATATAATCATGTTTAATATTTAACCAGGTGTGTTTAAAAAATGAAGCTTATTTTGATAATGCCAGGGAACTTATCTGCGCCATACATCAAACAGGCTCTCTTGTCTTAAACAAAAAACGGATGGTATCTCAACCCAATAATTAATCTGTATACACGATTTGAAAATACGTTATTCGATACTGTCATCCGTCTTTAAGCATCTACCAAAAAGTAAATGGTGGGCCCGCCCAGATTTGAACTGGAGTTTCATACACCCCAAGCATGGAGGA
>JBAYZW010000137.1:0-3167 GCA_041672305.1 Bacilli bacterium | reverse complement strand
TATAGAATAATTGAAGAAGATATTTTGGCAATTGTCATCTTTCTCTTCTTATTCTTGTTTTGTTTATTAGCGTATTTTCGTAGTGATAAGCGAAGAATTTTTAGCACAAAAGCGGAGACAAAAACAGTGACAATGGTCCAAATAATTCGTGAAATGCTCTGCTCAATAGAACTGCCAAAATCATTGAAAAATGTCTTAATATCCTCAACGAATGATTCATTCCAAAAATAGATCAATGCTAAGATGCCAGCGATGACTAAAATGAAATTAGCAGCATAGATAGTTAAGATAAGCCATTGCTTTATCTTGAGATCCTTCTTTTTTAAAAGAAAAGCCTCTAGTAAAAATAGACCAATTAGAAAGACAACCACCGCGATTGACAATCCCCAATTTAATCCCACATTAGCAAAATATATAGTTAGCATAATTTCTTCCTCACTTCTTATATCTTAATATATTAAGGACATATTTTTAATGATTATCTGCAATTAAAGTATTGCAAATATGAATGGCTGTTCATATAATGACCCTATTAGGAGTAAAAATGAAGGAAGATTATTTTATCAAAGAAGTGGAAAAATTATTGGCCATCACGGGAGATAAGACGAGATTGAAAATCATGTTTTCTCTTCTTGATGATAGTAAATGCACTTGTCATAGCTGTCAAATGAACTGTGGGCAGTGTCAATCGCTTTCTTGCATGACTTATAAAAGTGTGAGCGAGATTGTTGATTGTGTCGGGTCTTCTCAATCGCTCGTCTCTCATCAATTGCGTATTTTAAAAGATGCTCATCTTGTTAAAACGAGAAGAGAGGGAACAAAAATTTATTACTGTTTAAATGATGGACATGTTCAACAACTAATTAAAACCGCTCTTGAACATGTGAAAGAAGGAAAAGAAAATGATTAAGAAAGTCTATGATATATCTGGCTTTGATTGCGCTAACTGCGCTGCTAAAACGGAAGCTCACTTAAACAAGCACCCAGCTATTTCTTATGCTCGCATTGATTTTGCGGGTAATCATCTTTATTTAACTTTCGAGGATAAAGAATTAAGTAAAGAGGAAATCTCATTCATTATTCAAGAAGTGGAAAGCGATCCTATTAATATCTCCGAAGCTGATTATAAATTTCACAAATTGAAGCTATTTGATAAATCAGCCTACATTCTCATCGGTCGTATCATTTATGCCGTATTGGTTATTTTAGTTTGTGGTTTTTTCTTAAAGAGTAATGATTTATATTGGTGGCGCTTCGGATTATATCTTTCTGCCGTACTTGTTATTTCCTATGATATTATCTATAAGCCAATTTATAAGGTATTGCATTGGCAGAACCCTGTTGATGAATATCTATTAATTATGATTGCTGCTATCGGCGCCTTTGTTCTCGCTTCATTGCAGCATAAAAATGCTGATACTTCTAATGTCATCTTCTTAAAAGAAGAACATATCGAAGCTATCATCGTCGTCACTTTATTCCAAATTGGACGGTTGGTGGAAGGGATTGCGACCAAAAAGAGTCGCTTTGCAGTCATGTCCGCCGTTAATTTGCGAGCTGATTTTGCTAATCAAATTACGGGAGATGAAATTAAATTGGTTAAGCCAGAAGATCTCGAGATTGATGATTTAATTCTCGTCAAGACTGGTGAATCAATTCCTGTCGATGGCATTGTGATGGAAGGAGAGGCTTATATTGATTTGTCTTCTCTTACAGGCGAATATGTTCCTCAAATCGTCAATAAGAATAGTGAAGTTTTAAGTGGTTGTCTGTTGAAAAGTGGAACACTAACAATCAAAGTAACAAAGAAATATCAAGATTCGACAGTGGCGAAGATTATGAATTTGATCTCCACGAGTGGAGAAAGAAAAACCAAAGCGGCAAAATTCATCACGAAATTCGCTCGATGGTATACTCCTTTTGTCTGTTTAGTTTCGGTTTCCTATATTTTAGTGATGGGATTGATTACTAAACAGTGGCAATCTGTCACTTATCAAGGTCTCGAAATATTAGTCGTGGCCTGCCCTTGCGCGATTGTGATTAGTGTCCCTCTTGCTTATTTTTCGGCAATTGGTTTGGCGAGTAAATATGGCATTGTTGTCAAAGGCACTGATCGCTTTGATGATTTAGTGAAAATGCGTCTTCTCGTCGCTGATAAAACGGGCACTTTAACACATGGTTCATTTTCTATTCAAGCCGTCGTTCCTGCTAAAGGCGTTAAGGAGAATCAATTATTTGAAAATCTCTATGCCGCTGAATGCTTATCTAATCACCCCATTGGCAAGGCCATCTGCCATGGTCATAATTTCCGTAAATTAGCGGCCGAACAAAGAGATTTTAAAGAAATTCCTGGGCTAGGAACTGAGACAAATTATCGCAAAAACAATATTATCGCTGGTTCCAAAACTTATTTTGATAATCATGGTATCGATACTCCTGATGTTTTAGAAGCTGGCACTCCTGTCTATGTGGCTCGTCAAGGTAAATATCTTGGCTATGTATTACTAGCCGATGAATTAAAAGAAGATGCTCAACCAATGGTTGATCTTCTCCATCATGATAAAGTTCAGATTCTTTTACTAACGGGTGATAAAGAAGCTAACGCTAAAGCTTTGTGTCAGAGTTTAGGCATTGATCGTTATGTCAGCGAATTATCCCCAGAAGGAAAGACTAAAGTTTTAGAGATTGAGATGGAAAAGAAGAAGGGCGTTGCCTATATTGGTGATGGAATCAATGACGCCCCTTCTATTAAACGAAGTGATATTGGCATTGCCATGGGTGGCATTGGTAGTGACACAGCGGTAGAAAACGCTGATGTTGTCATCATGAATGATGATCCCGCTAAAGTCTATGATATCTATAAGATTTCGAAAATGGCTCGTAACACTGCTATGTTTAATATCATTTTTTCTCTTTTTGTTAAGATAACGGTTATGACATTGGTCATTGCCAATGTTACAATTCCGATGTTTGTCGCTGTTTTAGCGGATACAGGACTCACCGTTTTAATGGTTATTAATTCCTTAATTCTTTTGTATCGGCCAGTTAAAAGACCAAAAATATCTTGATTAAATCAAAATATTATTTAAATTCTACTTTTCTAAATAATTATTCTACTATTTTAAAAAAAGCAGTAGAATTTTTATTTTTGAGAATAGAGAGGAAAA
>JBAYZW010000136.1:0-3178 GCA_041672305.1 Bacilli bacterium | reverse complement strand
ATCCGATAACGCTGGTTGTTCCAGCAGTTAATGGATCAGGTGACCAGACGACACTCGATGTAACATTAGCGGTCGAACTATCGCTATATGTAGCAGTTACAATTAAGCCTGTTGAATCAAATGATTGGCCAGCAGTATATGAAGTAATATTTGGTGTTCCGCTAACATTTAATGAAGATAATGATTTAACAGTCACAGTGGCTGTTCCTTTAACGGAAGTGTCAACTGTGGAAGTAGCGGTAATCGTCGCATTACCAGTTGCGACACCAGTCACTACACCATTAGAAACTGTGGCGATAGAATTATTGCTTGAAGACCAAGTAACATTTGAAGAACCAGTATCAACAGAAACTCCAAGGGTGGCGGCTCCACCAACGGCGATAGATGATGACGATGGGGTCACAGTAATCGTGTTTGGAGCCGTTGTATAGGAAGAACAAATACCCTGGGTAGTCGTATTGAAATCGCCCCAAATTTTACAAGCATATTCAGGATGGTCAATGAAAGGATTACGGTTACCTTGTAAGTATTGTGCTCCGTTGTTGCGGTTATTTTCGTATGTTGTGACATTATATTCAAGATTCCACTTTAACATGTCAGAGATTTTACCCATGGTCGTGGTGTAACCTGTGGCTCCGCTGGAAATATTAGTTGCATCCGAAAGGTGTAACGATGAACTCGCAACCATGCAATAGAAGATAATGCGAGCGGCTTCACCACGAGATATTTCACTATATCCAGCGGTATAAGGATCCCATCCGCTAGAACTACTGGCGACGCCTTCGACATAGAAAGAGTTACCGCGGTTGCTATTTTCTGCTTCAATAGTCGGACGAGGCATGTGAATGTCATTTTCGACATAATCACCACCCCGAGAATTAGGCCAAACGTGTTCTTTGTTATAAGAAGTCATCGGAGTTTTAGTGTAAAAACTAGCCAATGATGTACCATATCTTTGTCCTTTACTATCAGTGAGAATAGTACCGTTAGGATCATAATCGGTATAAACATAAGGACTACTGGAGGCTGATGTTCCCATTGAACTATAACCAATGGTTCTTTTTCTTTTTGATGCATTGAGTGATTGTAAAGAATTAAGTAAAGAACTACCTGTTAGCGAGTCGCTAATACTTGTATAGTAAGCGGAAGGAGTGGTTACTTCATAGGTTGTGCTTGGTGAATAGTAAGCACTAGCTTGTTGGGCATTATTATGAGAAACTAACGAAACTCCGAAACTAAAAGCGAAAATAGAAATAAATCCAGCAATAAATGCTTTAGTGAAAGTTTTGGTTTTTTTGATTTCCATGGTAAGAATCTCCTTATTATTAGTATATTGATATTTTTGTATGTGTGATACTTGCATATCTTATCTCACTTAGATAATTATTTGTACTATAAAAAAACAGCGAAATATAAAATTCCGTTGTTTTTTATTAAGATAATATTGTGGAATTATTTACCGGAAACGGTAATTTTCTTGATAATAACACTTGGGCAAGAAACAGCGGATGGGAAGATTTTTGCATCGCCACCCACTACTTGGATATCTTTAAAGATATCAAGCAAATTACCAGAGACAGTTATAATATCTAATCCGCGATCTTTTTTGCCATCCTTAATTAGAAAACCAGTGGATTGCAAAGAGAAGTTGCCGGATTGTGGATTCATTCCAGCGTGAAGCCCAGAAACTTCTGTGATATAAACGCCATCTCCAACCATGTTAAAGAGTTCTTCTTGAGGTTTTTTGCCTGATTTCATAGAGATAAAGGCTGTATCGATGCCAATTTTTCCACCTTCAATATAACCGTTTCCGGTGGTTTCAACTCCGTCTTTTTTGGCGGTCGTTAGATTATATAAGTATCCTTGTAAAACACCATTTTTAATAATAAATTTGTTTTTGGTGGCGACTCCTTCATCGTCAAACCAGCGAGCAAAGATGTTTCTTTGGAGAGGACGTTCTTCAATAGTTAATTTGCTAGAAGCAATTTTTTGCCCCACTTTATCCATGAAAAGAGAGGATTTCTTTTGTACTTCTTCTGAAGAAGCTCTTCCAATATAAACCTTTAATAAATCAGCGACTACCTCAGGAGATAAGACGGCCCGATAAACTTTAGATTCACAAGCTTCACCTCCTAATTGATCAATCGCTTTTTGTCCCACTTGTTTGGCTAACGCTGACATATCAGCTTTAGCAAAATCATTTTCTAGAGTAAGATCATAAGCGCTTTTTACTTGTTCGCCTTCTTTAGCAATAGCGGCACCAACATAAACGAAATAATTCGATTTTTGAGTGAGCTTTAAGCCATGAGAATTAATTAATGTGACGGAACTCATGTTTTCGCTATATTCTACCATTTGCACTTCAATAATTCTTTTATCGAAGGCGCGAATAGCGTTTTCTAATTCATGGAGTTTAGCGATTTTTGTGTCAAGAGAAATACTGGCTAATTCTTTATTGTAGCAGTTAACCTTTTTGTATTTTTCGCTTCCTTTGAAGATGAAAATAGGATCTTCGTTTTCGATTACTTTAGCATTGGCGACAATTTCATTGACCAAAAAAGCTGCTTTTTCATTATTCCAGACATCGCAAGAAGAGGTTCCGAATTTACCTTTATAAGAACCACGAGCCAAGATGGTAAAACCATTGCTAATAGAATTATTATCAACTTCACCATGGAATAAAGAGATTGATACTTCATATTTTTGACTGATATAAAGCTCGGCTTCTTCAATTCCAGCTTCTTTTGCTAATTTAAAAAATTTATCGTACTTCATATTATTTTAATTCTCCTCCTCGGCCTCCAACGGTGACTTCGCTAATGCGAATGGTGGGCTGACCGACATTTGTCTTGATAGTTCCAGAAGAAGCACCACAATTGCCTTGACCAAAAGCTAGGTCGTTACCAACCATATCAATCTTTTTCAAAATTTCATCGCCATGACCAATTAATGTCGCGCCTTTGACTGGCTCGCAGATTTTACCATCGCGAATAATATAGGCCTCAGAACAACCAAAATTAAATTCACCAGTGCTCGGATCGACCGAACCACCATTAAAACCAACTGTGTATAATCCTAATTTAGTAGCAGCAATGATTTCTTCTGGTGTCGATTTACCATTGGCAATATAAGTATTGCTCATTCTTGATGTTGGGCAGAAACGGTAATTTTGTCGGCG
>JBAYZW010000135.1:0-3182 GCA_041672305.1 Bacilli bacterium | reverse complement strand
ATACAGGTTTTAATCTTTCCGGGGTAGAACAATGTTCCATCTAAATCTGTCGCTAATAGTTTTGCCATATTACGTGTGATTATTATACACACAAGTGAGCGCAAAGCGCACGAAAAGTTTTAAATCCGTCGCTGAAGCATAATAAAAAAAGTGGGATTAATCCCACCTTTCTTATCAGCGTAAAAGCTTATTTAACCGGGTTTTCTGCTTGGATGACACCATAGCCACCATCGCGACGGATATAGACAACCGAAAAACGATCATCATCTTTATCGAGATAAACAAAGAAATCATGCCCTAACGCTTCCATGCGAGCGATGGCCTCTTCAATCTCCATCGGATTAAGATAATAAGACTTTGCTCTAACGATAATATCGTCATCCGCTTTTTTCTCTTCTGGTTCAATATCAAGATCAATTGATTCAGCAAAGGATAATTTGCCATTACTACGATCCATGCGAGTTTTTAATTTATGAATTTGACCGACGAGTTTATCGACCGCTAAATCAATCGCGGCGTAAAGATCCTCGTGTTCAACTTCAGCGCGTAAGGTCACTTGGGCTAAAAAGATAGTCACTTCCACTTTGGCAATATCACCATGTGAACTGCAGACGACACGACAATTTGCTTCTCCGCTGTGCGAAAAGAATTTGTCTAATCGACCAATCTTTTTTTGGATAGACGTTGAAATGCCTTCCGTAATCGAAATGTTTTTGCCAATAATTTGATACTTCATATGTAAACCTCCTCTTCAAATTATAGTTCAAGAAGATTGCTCACTTTTATTATATCTTGTTCGAAAAACGCTGACATTATTTTTTGTGTTTTTCTTGTGAAAAAGAATTAAACTTCTCTCTTTTCTTGCGAGGAAAGAAGAGCTTTAATTTCATCGACTTTATCTAATTCTTCCCAAGGAAGAGTCAAATCAGGACGACCAAAGTGACCATAATTTGTCAAATCTTGATATTTAAAAGTTGGATGGGTAAGAGCAAACTTTTGAATGATCATCCCAGGACGGCAATCAAAAACTTTTTTAATAATAGTTAAAATCACATTGTCGGAATAATGAGCGGTGTGATAAGTGCGGATTCCAATCGATAAAGGAGTATTCACTCCAATGGCGTAACTCAATTGAATTTGCAAGCGATCAGCGACACCAGCCGCGACGAGATTCTTGGCCATATAACGAGCCATGTAAGCAGCGGAACGATCAACCTTGGTTGGGTCTTTTCCCGAGAAGGCTCCTCCGCCATGTTCACAAGAGCCACCATAGGTGTCGACGATAATCTTGCGCCCGGTGACACCCGTATCTCCCGCTGGACCGCCAATTACAAAGTGACCAGTGGGATTAATGAGATATTTAAAATCGAGGTTGAGATGAAAAGAACGCGCCACCTTTTGCATGATATGCTCATGGATATAGGTTTTAAATTCATCAATCTTGATGTCGGGATCATGCTGAACCGACATTAATATGGTATCAATTTTAATATGTTTAGGATCGGTATAATCAATCGTCACTTGGCTCTTCATATCGGGGCGAGCTCCTTTAAAATCCCCATTTTTGCGCAGACGACTCGCTTCTCGCACTAATTTATGAGCGATGGAAATGGGTAAAGGCATATATCCTTCGGTCTCGTTTGTAGCGTAACCAAACATGATGCCTTGATCACCAGCCCCTAAATCCTCAGGTTTTGTCTGCTTTAACCCTAAGGCAATGTCGGAACTTTGTGTCTGAACTTTGTTGAGCACTTCAACCGTATGATAATCAGTCCCTAATTCTTTTTTGTCATAACCTACTTTTTTTAGCACGCCTTTGGCGATTTTAACAAAATCAGGTCTCACTTGTGAGGTAATTTCTCCGCCAATTAAGATAAAATTATCGCTGGCAAAAACTTCACACGCCACATGAGCGTTGCCATCTTTTTCTAGACAAGCATCTAAGACAGCATCCGCGATTTGATCGCAGACTTTGTCCGGGTGTCCTTCACTGACTGATTCGGACGTAAATAAAATTTTTTCTTTTTCCATGATATAGCTCCTAATAAAAAGCCTTCCCATAATGACGGAAAGGCTGTAATTCTTTTTCCTTAACTTATCGCTCAAGGTTATGGGACCTTGCTCGAGAAAGCACTTACTCACACTTGAGAGTTGCTACTGTGATTTTACATCTCTTAAACACAGTTCTTGATAAGCCTATTTATTATATAAATGAATGACAATTATTTCAACAAAGACTTCAGTCCTTGGGCTAATTGATCGGGGCAAGAGGTATTCCCCGTCCGACTACCAGGACATTTGATATCAGTTAAGAGAGCAACTACTCTTTCAACAGACATCCCCTCAATCAATCGAGCGATGGCCTGCAAGTTACCCGCACAACCGCCCACAAAACGAGCGTGAACAATAACGCCATTCTCATGATCAATAATCATCTCACGAGAACAGACATTCTGTGGTTTGATAGACAATGTTTCCATTATTTAATGAGTTTGCCGTAAACGACACCTGAACAGCCAGCCGCATTAGCTTCATCCGTATCGATATGACAAGCGAGAGCGAAATCATCTCTCACGCGAATGACCACATCACCAAAGACGAGACTTCGTTCTGGACTATTAACTTCTAATTTGACGATATCGCCGTTAGCGACATCAAATTCTTTAGCGTCAGCAGGTGACATATGGATATGGCGTTTGGCAACAATGCAACCTTCGCTTAAATCTAATTCGCCGACTGGACCGACAATTTTAATGGGAGCACTTCCTTCGACTTCTCCTGATTCACGAACGATGGCTGGAACGCCAAGAGTTCGCGCATCGGTGGCAGAAACTTCGATTTGAGCGTTCTTGCGGAAAGGTCCTAGAATTGAGACATTAGGAATCGTTTTTTTCGGACCGACAATATCTAATCGAGAAAAGCTGACAAATTGGCCAGGTTGAGAAAGTGGCGCTCGCACTTCGAGTTTAGCCTCTGGCCCAAAGAGAACTTTAAATTGTTCTTCATTGACATGGATATGTCGAGCACTCGTTTCGACTAAGATTTCTTTCATTTTTGATTTCCTCTTTTTACTAACGGTTATGTATTTTAGCAAATCTTTTAACAAAGTTCATCAATAATACTTTATTGCCACCTTATTTTTATGTTTTTTTTCGCGACCCCCAATTGAAAAACTAAACGCA
>JBAYZW010000134.1:0-3200 GCA_041672305.1 Bacilli bacterium | reverse complement strand
TCTTGCCGATTGGTGAAACTTCAAAAGGCTGTATATGTTGTCCGCTTCTTCGAGAGATATGCCTTCCATTCTCGCCATGAGCGATTTTATGTATCTTACGTCTTTAAAGTCACCGGGAGTGCACAATCCATATCTCGTAGGATTGTTTCCGATGAAGTCCTTGGATAAAACGTTCGTCCTTGTAGAAACAAACTTTATTTCTTCAGCTGTCTTTGCAGCTTCTTGTGCGTATTCTTCGGCAAGATCGTAATTACGGGATCCCGCGAAGAATATTTGTCCGGGAATCGTAGATATGAAGTTGCCCCGATATCCGCTGCGCAGCTTGGAACATACAAGTTTGTACCAGCCGGTCAGGCTATTTGAAAGGCCGGTAAAGTCGTAATGATAAAATCCCGTTCTGTAAAAGGGCTTCCATGCCTTCCCGTCTAAATATCCCCGGTGGATAACCTTCATTATGAAAATATAATCCGCTTCGTCTTCCGTTATGTCCCTTGAAGACGCAAACTTGCGGGTTATATCGTCAATCTTCTTTGTCTCCTTCATCTTTCCGTCTCCATCCATTCGTTTTCTTCGAGATATTCCTGTTTCAATACGTCCCGAAAAGCGATATCGATGTATCTTTGTATGATCCTTTCAAATTCGGGATCGTTGATCAATACGTCGCCTTCGCGTCTTTCGATCGGAACGGAGAAAAGTATCCGATCGTTATATTCCTTCAAAGGAAGCCATTTTATGCAGGAAAGCATATCTAAAAGCTCCCGTATCCTGACGGCGTCTCCGGGGCCGGCAAATATGCGAAACTGCCCAAAAGGATCTTCGGAAAAAAGGTCCTTCTCAGAGCAGGTCAGAAACTTCACATGTTCTTCAAGCATCAGCAAAGCCTTGGCGTAAACGGATGCAAGCCTGTCAACTATGCAGTTTTTTGCCTGCATTTCGTATCGTTCGAGACAGGCGATTTCAAACTCCTGTCCCGGCAGAGATACAGGTTCAAATCCCGCAAATCCGAGACGTTCGAGAGTCCCGAACCTGAGAAATTCGGCGATATATCCTACCTGATCACGTGAACGCCGTCTTTTTCTGAACAGCACGTCTCTCAAAGGTTTCTTCCCGACAAGCGATTTTTCGTCCTTCGCAACCAAAAGAAAGGGCCTGTTTTTTATGACGTCGATCAGGTCGTTCAACTTTTCAATCCCGAAACTTTGCCCGTATATATACTCTGTGGGAATGGTATGGATAAACCTTCCATTCCTGCCGGCTTCGACGGCATTTTTTACGAGATCGAACCAATCGGCAAAGAAATCGTCGAAGACTTGAAAGTCAAGATCCCGATTTTTTTTAAGATAAAGCGCGTTGAAGGTGCGCCATATTTCGTCGGTCTCTTCGTACGAGACGTCCTTTTCCTTTATGAACTTTGTCATTATTTCTTTAAGTCTCTGCGCGTGCATCAATCTCTTCGATCGTTCTCCCAGCGTAATATTTTTGTTTCGTTTATCGCTCATCGATCCGTCACTATCCATTCGTCACTTTCTATTATTTCCCTTTCGAGAATTTCTTTTTCAGTCTTCATTTCTGCTATCGTGTTCAGACATCGAATGCAGAAATCCGCGAATTCCGCTATGGGAAAATAACGTACGGCAACATTTTCGTTCATTGAATTAAACATCTCCGTCGTTATAATGCCTTGGCTGACCGCCCGGTACATCAATCCTTCAAAGGGAACTTCCAGAGCTTTTTTGATATAATGTATTTCTCTTTTATCAACCGCCAAAAGGGATTTTCTGTGTTGAAAATCAATACAAATCGGCGTTATATCTCGATCCTTTATCAGGGAAGACGTAACCAAAAGGCGGGCTTCTTCTTTTCCCGATATCCGATCGTATGTTTCGAGCTTAAGTACGTCGCAAAACAAAAGGTCATATTTGCCGGACGAAGGAATCATCTTAGACAAAGTGTTTTCGCAGGAAAACAACGAATACAACCTGTCCGCTTCTTCCTTTGTTATATCGCCCGTCTGTTCGAGTTTTGCGGTAAGTTCGTCTATCTCACGCAAATCCATGACTATCTTCCTTTGTGAATCATTAATTATTGGTAAACTGATACATCGTAAAAAAATGATTATCCCGCTCGGTGTCGATAAGATATTTTTGATAGTATTCCCACGCGGCTTTCAGCGACCTTTTGAGATCGTCTTCGGGAAGATCAGCATTGGATTGAATAAACTTTTCTTCAAAGTTCCGCCTTCCGGAGAAAACATATCCCTTTTTCAATACCTGTTTGGCCCACCGTATTCCGTATTCTTCGATTGTCATTTCCTTTCTCCTTTTTTATTACAATCGTGTCGGTTGACTATCCGTATCTATTATATTACTTTTCTTGAATTTAGGGTAAAAAAATATTTGATTTGTTCTGCGTTACGCAAGGTGCGTAATTTTGTTACCTTCCTATTTCCAGATCTTCGGCAGATACATCCTGATTGATCCTTTCTCTTAATTCGTCAATATAAAATGAAACGCCTTGAATCAGAACTTCTTTGATATTTTTTTCGTCAAAGAGATAACATTCTTTTCCTTTATGGAATATAATCCCTTTTCCCGTTGAGAAAAAACAGTCGCAGTCCGTAAATATCTTAGATTTCACGGTCGGTATTTCCGCAGGCCTGCCTGATTTTAATACGTTAAATTTTATAACCTGCAAGTCGGGAAAAACCAGTCGGGAAAACAAAGAAAAATTGTCTTTATCGCAAAAAGGAGCCGCGTTTATCCATTTGTCTTCGGCCGAAAAACACACGGTACCTACCTTTATTCCCGCCCTTTCCG
Source organism: Bacilli bacterium (assembly GCA_041672305.1). Lineage (GTDB taxonomy): Bacteria > Bacillota_I > Bacilli_A > RFN20 > CAG-826 > JAAYDH01. The sequence continues at coordinate 384 of JBAYZW010000134.1, read as the reverse complement.
CCGAATCCATTATGCAGCAGGTAAGAGTCTCTTCGAGAGAATGAGCTTCAATATCTTTAGCCCATTTTGCAAAACCGACCAGCTTCGATCCCGGTATAATTTTCATTTCGGGATAAACTCTGTCTGCAATCCCCGCTCTCAACGAAACCAAAGAATGGCGGGCTTCCCGGGAAACGTAACATCCCGGAATATCCGTATCGGGAATGTCCCTTGCGATAATCTCGTTTATCCTGTCGTTTAAGGGAAGAATTCTCAGGCATTCCCTGATGACGGAGAAAACGTCTCCCGTAATCCATATAAAGGGAATTGTGGTTATGAAATTTCCGTATTCTTGTTTTCTCAACTTTTCGAGCACAAAAAGGTACCAGGATATATAATTTACCC
>JBAYZW010000133.1:0-3304 GCA_041672305.1 Bacilli bacterium | reverse complement strand
ATTATCTTTTTTCTAATTTTGCGAATATCAATAGTTCGATTATTGATGAGCGCAACATTTCAGGAACGATGTTCTATCCAGCTGGTATTAACAATTCTGCGGGCGATTCATTGGCGGAGAAGGCGGCTAATTATTTAATTAATACTGTCGGTATTTCATTAACGACCATTCAAGCAATTCAAAGCATTTTGTTAGCTGATAAATAAAATCGTCTTGCGCCATTAAAATCATTGTTATACAATAATCAAGCATTGATGGTCCCTTAGCTCAGCTGGTAGAGCAACTGACTCTTAATCAGTGGGTCAAAGGTTCGAATCCCTTAGGGATCACCAAAAATTCAATTCCGCTCTTCGGGGCGGTTTTTCTTTTTGCAAATATCGATAGTTGAGAAATGTTTCGTAAAAACATACAATAATATAAGGAAACAAGAAACATGATGAAACCACCGAGTGTAACGACGCTCAAAAAATATTTATCAGCGATGGCAAAGACCAAAGCCAAATACCTTACTGCCGATAGACTATCGCGCACTCTTGGTGTTTATCCTGAAATTATTTCTGAAACTCTTTCTTATTTCGATCCCATGATCAACATGGATTATGAATATGATTTAACAGAATTAATTCCTCAAATTGAAGAGTACATTGCTAAAGCTCAAGAGAAAAAACCTGCTGTAATCAAAAAAAGTTTAGTGACACAAAAAATACTTGATCAATATGATTCACTTGGTGATTTTATTTATAAAAAGATGACTATCGGAGGCTTGCTTGATCCCAATATCGAACTAAGTGACAAAGAGTTAAAAGTTCTGAAAAAGCTAATTCAAGAAGAACAAGCAAAAAGGAAAAAATAAACATGAAATTAATCAATAAAGCTGTCATTCCTGCCGCTGGACTCGGCACTCGATTTTTGCCTGCTACGAAAGGACTTCCCAAAGAAATGTTGCCGATCATCGATAAGCCGACCATTTTATATCAAGTCGAAGAGGCGATTGAATGCGGATGTCAGGAAGTGATTATTATCATTTCTCCTAATAAAGAAGAAATTATTCGTTTCTTTTCTCGTGATCTTTCTTACGAGAGTTATTTAAAGAGTAAAGGCCATGATGATTTTGCGGAATTAATCAAAAAAATTGCCACGATGGCGAAGATTACATTTGTTTATCAAATTGAACAAAAAGGATTAGGCCATGCTATCTTATGTGCCAAAGACGTGATTGGCGATGAACCATTTCTTGTTATTCTTGGCGATGATTTAATTGTCAATGATGATGGCCCATCGGCTTCCGCTCAACTGATTAAAGCTTTTGAACAAACTAATTGTTCAGTTCTTGGAGTGCAGAAAGTCTCACTTGAAGCGACAAAAAAATATGGGATTGTCGACCCACTAGAAATAGATGGTCGACTGATGCTGATGAAAGGCATGGTGGAAAAGCCAAAGAGCAATCCTCCGAGTTTATATGCTGCTTTAGGAAGATATGTTTTAACTCCCAGCATTTTCAATTTATTAGAAACTCAGACTCCTGGCGCCAATGGCGAGATTCAATTGACTGATGCCTTAAAACGACTCGATAAAGTTTATGCCTATGATTTTATTGGGCGCCGTTATGATATCGGTGATAAATTTGGTTATGTTCAGGCGACAATTGATTTCTCTTTAAAACGCGAAGATCTAAAGGATAAAGTCGAAGAATATCTTCAATCAATTAAATAAGTTGAACCCTCATATGAGGGTTTTTCTTTTGTTATTTCCTTGTAAATAATAGTAAGTATTATTATACTTATGTTGGTATTTTTAGGAGGAAATTAAAATGTCGGAAATTAAAAAGACCATGCTCTCGGTGGATGGAAATACCGCAGCAGCACTCGAATCTTATAATTTTATTGAAGTGGCATCTATTTATCCCATCACTCCATCTTCTCCGATGGCTGAGAACATTGATGTTTATGCTTCGCAAAAGAGAAAGAACTTTTTTGGATCAATTGTTAAAGTGAGCGAGCTTCAGTCTGAAGCAGGAGCGGCTGGTGCCGTTCATGGTGTTTTGCAGGCTGGTGGCTTAGCCGCAACCTATACAGCTAGCCAAGGCTTATTATTAATGATCCCGAATATTTATAAATGGGTGGGTGAGCTTCTCCCCGCTGTTTTGCACGTTTCAGCTCGTAGCTTAGCGACACGCAGTTTATCAATTTTTGGCGATCAACAAGATATTTATGCCATTCGTCAAACTGGTATTTGCATGATCTGCTCACATAGTGTGCAAGAAATTGCTGATTTAACTTCAGTTGCTCATCTTATCGCGATTGATGCATCTTACCCTGTCTGTCATTTCTTTGATGGTTTTAGAACAAGCCATGAAATTCAGAATGTCGAATTTGTCGATGATGCAGAATGGAAGAAATTACTCCCCATGGATAAGGTCGAAGCGTTCCGCGCTCGTGCCCTTAATCCACACACTCATGCTGTCACACGTGGCGGTGCCGAAAATGATGATATCTATTTTCAAGGACGCGAGGCTCAAAACTTACACGCTGCTCATGTTGTTGAAGTAGCGGAAAAATATTTTAAGGAAGCGACTCGTTTAACCGGTCGTGAATATGCGCCATTTACCTATTACGGCGCTAAAGATGCTGATCGTGTTATTATTGCCATGGGTTCAGTTACTGAAACTATTAAGGAAGTTATTGATGAGCTTAAAGATGAAAAAATTGGTTTGATTAAAGTCCATCTCTATCGTCCTTTCTCTGCCAAACATCTCTTAAGCGTCATTCCTAGTTCTGTCAAACGGATTGCGGTTCTTGATCGTACCAAGGAAATGGGCGCGGCTGGCGAGCCTTTATATTTGGATGTTGTTTCAACCATTAAAGAAGCTGGCCTTGATATTGATGTTTATGGTGGTCGCTATGGTTTAAGTAGCAAAGATACGCAACCAAAAGATATGAAGTCTGTCTATGATTTCTTAGCGAGTGAAAAGCCTTGGAATGGCTTTACTGTTTCCATCACTGATGATGTCACTCATCTCAGTATTCCTGTTGATGAATCTTTCCATGTTAAAGCCAATTACACTTCCTGTTTATTTTATGGTTTAGGTTCGGATGGGACAGTTTCGGCTAATAAATCTTCTATTAAAATTATCGGTGATGCTACTCACCAATATGCGCAAGCCTATTTTGCATATGATTCTCGTAAAGCCGGTGGAACAACCCGCTCACATTTGCGATTTGGAAAGACCCCAATTCATTCAACATATTATGTGCAAAATGCTGATTTTGTCTCCTGCTCTCTTGATACTTATATCATGAAATTT
>JBAYZW010000132.1:0-3332 GCA_041672305.1 Bacilli bacterium | reverse complement strand
ACAAGGGAGAAGGCGCTCAAGGCGATCCCTCTCGATGACGGAGAGGAGGAATTCCGAGATTTCTGATACAGGGGTTCGTTCATGTAGAACGGAGTACGTGAAAATGGGTCGCGATGATGTATGGGGACGTGCAGGACGGCGACAACATTTCCGGGCGCACCTATGCGGTCGCGTGGCCGATCTTCAAACCTTTTAAATCGTGTCACGATATGGCCTGTCGGTATTTTTCCATACTGCTTCCGCCGCCTCCCTCCTCCGGTCTTGTTTCATGGCCGGCCGCAATCCGGCACAATGAAACGCTTCGCCGCAAGACCGGGGGACGACCTTCAGGCACAGGTATCGGTAGCTCTGTAGGTAAAAAGGAAGACCGTTGCCTCACCGATTCATTCGCCGATCCACTTCGCCATCTGTGGAAGTTCCCGTGATTTCCAGGCGTCGGAGCGGTGCAGCTCGAGAAATGAGCTAAAGAGTTGTTCCAAGGCGGTTGTCACGGTATCGATACATCCTATTCTGTCCAAAACACGGCCTTCCTCTTCCGCTTCATCTTCGCCTTCCTCGAAACCGGACGGTAATTTCATGGATTGGAAACAAAAGTCATCCGCCTTGAAGGTGAACTCCCAATCATCGTTTCCGATACCCATTTTTATGCGCGCCTCCCGGACCTTCTTGCCCGCCTTGAGGGCGGCCTTGCCTTCTGAAAGATCCGCGTGGAGGCCGCTGCATGACACGGTTTCCGAATATTCTCCTTCGCCCGATACAAGGACTATACGGCGCAGAAAAACGAGCTCCACGTCTCCCTCGCCCGGAATCATGACGGCTCCGTTCCGTTCTTCGCTCTTGTACCAGAGCCAAGTCAAAAATTCCCGGCCCAGGAATGAGAGATCCTTCCGGTTAATTTCCATTGTCGATGCTCCTTAAAGAGGACTGGTTCCCGGCGGAAGAGAGGGATTCGATAATCTCCGGTTCCAATAAAGCCGGATCCCAAGGCACATGGGGAACAAGTTGTAGGTTGAAGGTCTGCTTGAATAGTTCCTCGAAGTCCTCGGCCGCTTTTTCGGAAAGTGTTCCAAAAAGAAGCCACCCCTCGGCGTAGGACCAACAGACCTCGTGGAAAGAGGGAACGGGAGTGATCTTTTTAAGCAGTTCTTTTCGAACCCTGTCCCTGATTTCGGCACGCTGTTGCCTGAAAATTTTTTTCAGCCCCTGTTCTTTGAGGTATCGCTCTTCGGCCTCCAACGTTTTGACGCGGAGCAGCGCTGGGGGGATGATTTTCCTGTCCACCCGCAGGTTAAAAAGCACATATTCTCCGTAGAGGTACGATGCGTACTGAAAGTCTGTATCCAGTACGTTTCCGACACTCGTCCAACCGATAATTTTTTCCCTTGTCTCAGCGGTCGTTTCACTGAATGCGTGCAGCTTGATTCGTTCGTCGAAGAAGTTTCGGAAATCAACGGGCGGGTCTTCCACGACGCGGTACCGCCTGAAGGTGACATTCCCTTTCAAGAATCCCATTGCTTAATTCTCCCACAATTCCTTCTTTCGCCTTCTTGATGGAGCGCCCTGCCTGGGGGGTCCCCGGAGCTGAGAAACCTATCCCAGGGTATCGCCCCATGTCAAGACAATAGCCGCCTCAATGTTGAATTAACTATACGGGTACGCCGACACACGGCAGGATCTCACCCTTCACCGTTCATTTTGAGCCGGACCATCATTTTTTTTTATTTCCTCTCTTCTCATTGTAGTAATGCAAATAGACAGTCGCGTTCTTTTGTGATAGAAATTCGCCGAAACACGGTGTGGACTGAACCGTTCAATAATAATCGGTGTTTCCGGTTTTGGACTGCGTTTTTGGAGATGAAGGGGACACGGCAGATCATGAACATAAGGCGGGTGGGTATTATCGCAAACATGGGTAAGCAAAACGCCGTCAAGGAGTCCGTCAAGCTGGGCGCCTGGCTTTTGGAGCGGGGCATTTCGGTTGTTTACGAAGAGGAACTTGCCCCGAAGGTCGCAGGTCTCGAGTCGGCGACGTCGGAACGGATGGGGGGCATGGTGGATATGATCGTCGCCTTCGGCGGTGACGGGACTTTACTCAAGACAGCGAGGGCTGTTCAGGGACACGATGTGCCCATCATGGGCGTCAATCTCGGTTCTTTCGGGTTCATGACGGTTGTAAACCTTCACGAAATATACGACGCCATGGAACTGGCATTGAAGGGGGACTGTCGAACGTCCAAGCGGATGATGCTCGACGCTTCGGTCAACGGCGGCCATCTGTCGGCGTTGAACGACGTGGTCATCAACAGGGGCAACCTTTCCCGCATGGTCAACCTGGAAACTTTCGTGGATGAGAAGTATCTTACAACCTTTAAGGCAGACGGTCTCATCATATCGACACCGACGGGTTCCACGGCCTATTCCCTTTCAGCGGGGGGACCCATCGTTTTCCCGGAAATGGACGCCGTGATTATCACGCCGATCTGTCCCCATACATTGTCAAACCGGCCCATTGTCATACCGCCCGAAAGCGCCATCAAGATCGTCCTTTATACGCGCGAGGAGGGCGCCACGGTGACCGCCGACGGCCAGGACTCGATTCTCATGAAATCGGGTGACACAGTGACGATTGTCAAGGCGGAGCACGGCGTACGTCTCTTCGATTCGTCCGAACGGGACTATATGGAGGTGCTTCGCGGAAAACTCGGATGGGGCGGCCTTCCGTAAGGCGACATGTTGAACGAACTGTACATAGAAAATTTTGCCATCATAGATTCCTTGAGGATCTCCTTTTCTCCCGGTCTGACCGTCATGTCCGGTGAAACGGGGGCGGGGAAATCGATCATCGTGGGCGCCGTCAATTTATTGCTCGGCGATCGGGTGTCGAATGACGTGGTGCGTTCCTCGGCGGAGTCGGCCGTCGTGGAAGCGCAGTTCGATATAGCCTCTAATCGAGACGTGAAAAGAAGGCTTGAAGAACTTGATTTATATGACGGCGATGAACTGGTGATCAGGAGGACTATCAGTCGTTCCGGCAGAAACCGCATCACGGTGAACGGGCGCCTCGTGACGGCGGCCATACTGGCGTCCATCGGCGAGTTCCTGGTAAACATCTGTGGTCAACACGCCCATCAGTTGCTGGTGCGGAACGAGAACCACATCGACATACTTGACGAGTTCGCCGGACTGGAAGAGGAAAGAGGTTTCTACGGGGCGCGGTTCGCCGAATACCAGTCGCTTCTACAAAAATTGGAAAACCTGAAGGCAGCCGGGCGAGATCGGGCGGAGCGCGAGGAACTGTTCAGGTTTCAAATGAACGAAATCGAAGCGGCAAA
>JBAYZW010000131.1:0-3359 GCA_041672305.1 Bacilli bacterium | reverse complement strand
TGGCAATAGTAACGGATGGTACGCGTCGGCATATTCCAACGCTTTGCCATCTCGGAAATTGATTGATAAGTCATACATAAATAATATGCCGTTATCGGCAAAAATATCAATCAAATCATTTTTACAAAGTAAATTAATCAGCTCTTATTTTTATGAGCGCTCTTTTTAACAAAGAAATCAGTCCACTGAAGGAGAAAAGATAAACCCGTAATCACAGCCGGAATAACGAATATTCCATCATGTCCAATATAGGCATAAAAAACGAGAAGAATAAAGGTAGTAATCAAAATACCTAATTGCATTTTTTTATTGATCTGAAAGATGATGTGAAACGTCAAGAACAAAGCACCACATATTCCCATTAAAATGCCGATAATCACCGTGATAGGCCCACCATTAAATGGAAAAATAAGCGCGACAAGAATCGGCCAATATTCCGGATCCCCTGTCCCAACACTTCGCTCGGAAAGAGGAAGGAATAAAAAAGCGAGTACAAGAAAAACTAAGAGCCAATCAGCAATAATAAATAAATGTTTCTTCATAAAAACCCCTTATTAATTCTATTATCCCTTTTCTTGGTGATAATGAGTAACATATTCAGTTAGATTATTAAATTCTATAAGGGAAAAATTCTTTTGCCCACGCATAAACTTTTCTTTCAAATTGTAGTAGCAAATCCATAAGTATTCGTCATTGTGATATTTCTCAAAAGGTTTAATATTGCCTCGCGGTGTAACGCTTTGAAAATAGAGGTTGAAAGTATCCATATTCACTTTATAGTGGCGGCGTTTCATCTCATCAATCACTTGTTGAGCATAGAGAAATAAATCGATCTTGTCTTTATATTCAGCCGTGTAAATATAGTTGATTAAAATATGTCGCGGTTCTCTTTTGAAGATAAGATTAAGTTCCCGCCACTGGGCTAAGAGCTGAGGGCGTGGTAAATAGATAATTAGATCACGATGCCATAATCTCATAAATATATTCTATTACTGATTAGATGATTTTATCAAATTAGCGAAAAATTCTAAATCAACCATCTCCATTAAAAATATCAAGAAAATTGATATCTTTTCTATTTTATGAACTGAGTATATAAAAAGAGATAATTATTAGTATAATAAGGTGATAAAAATAATATTTAAGAAATGAGGTAATTATTATGAACGATCGTTATCAATTAAACAAAGAATTAGCTCAGATGCTCAAGGGCGGAGTCATCATGGATGTCACTAGTGCTGAGCAGGCAAAGATTGCTCAAGAAGCTGGAGCTTGTGCCGTCATGGCTCTCGAAAGAATTCCAGCTGACATTAGAGCGGCAGGCGGTGTTTCACGAATGAGCGATCCTAAATTAATTAAAGAGATTCAAGCCGCGGTGACCATTCCCGTTATGGCCAAAGTGAGAATTGGACACTTTGTGGAAGCCCAAATATTGGAAGCTCTAGAAATCGATTATATCGATGAAAGCGAAGTCTTATCTCCCGCCGATAATGTTTATCATATTGATAAAACCAAATTTAATGTTCCTTTTGTGTGCGGCGCTAAAAACTTAGGCGAAGCATTAAGAAGAATCGCAGAAGGAGCGGCAATGATTAGAACAAAGGGTGAACCTGGAACTGGCGATGTTGTTCAAGCCGTGACCCATATGCGTCTCATCCAAAGCGAAATCCGCATGGTTCAAGCCTTGAGAGAAGACGAACTCTTCAATAAGGCTAAAGAACTAGAAGTACCTTATGATTTATTAAAATTAGTTCATCAAAATGGTAAATTACCTGTCGTAAACTTCGCCGCGGGCGGAGTAGCGACTCCCGCCGATGCCGCTTTAATGATGCAACTGGGGGCAGAAGGTGTTTTTGTCGGATCAGGTATTTTTAAATCGGGAGATCCATTAAAAAGAGCCAAAGCGATTGTTCAAGCAGTAACTAACTTTGATAATCCTAAAATCTTAGCGGAGATATCTGAAGATTTAGGGGAAGCGATGGTCGGCATCAATGAAACTGAAATTAAAGTTTTAATGGCTGAAAGAGGAAAATAACCAATGGTAATTGGTGTACTAGCTTTACAAGGTGCTTTTATCGAACACCAAAAAATGCTCGAGAAACTAGGCTGTGAAACATTTACCATTCGCAATAAAGATGATCTAAATCGAAAGATGGATGGTTTGATTTTGCCGGGTGGTGAATCAACGACGATGTTTGGCTTGCTAAAAGAACTTCACATGGAAGAAAAGATTAAAAATCTTATCAATAATGGTTTACCAACTTTTGGAACATGCGCTGGATTGCTTCTCTTAGCGAAGGAAATTCGTAATTACGAATCAGCTTTTTTGCAAACCATGGATATCACGGCAAGAAAAAACGCTTATGGCAAACAACTGGGTTCTTTTATGACGACCGCTGATTTTGCCAATAAAAAGGATATTCCTCTCGTTTTTATTCGCGCTCCCTATATCGAAAAAGTCGGTCAAAATGTCGAAATACTTTCCGTCGTTGAGGGAATGATTGTGGCGGCGAGACAAAATAATCAATTAGTAACGGCTTTCCATCCAGAATTGACTGATGATTTGACAATTCATCACTATTTTTTAGAGATGATTAATCAAAAAAATCAGAAATAAATATTACTATACTCATTTATATAAGGAATTGGTTTGTGATTATTACTAATTATTAAAATTTGTAAAAATAGAGAAAATCAAAATTGAAAACGCCATTTGAAACTCTAGGCAACTTCAAAACAAAAGCAATTAAAATCATAACATTAATACAAAATATGGTTGTTTTTATCTAAAATTAATATTAGTTTCTAGTAATTAAGTATTAGAAAATAGTCTTGATCAAAAATGAAGCCGTAATGCCAAAAACCTTCGGCAAACCTTAACCCTATATCATCACTCTCACTCGAAAAAGATTGCATCAGTTCTGCCTTGTTTGTCGTAAGATTTTGACGATAAAGAAAGTAAGCGGTATAACCCACCCAGAGATTGCCATAGAATTCTGTTTCAAAATAATATTTGAACTCTCCATACTCGATTGACTGCTGGTAATCAATTGGTGTGCTATTTTCGGATGATTGTTTATACTCTGATAAAACCATTTTTTCTAAATCCAACAAATAGTCTTTTTCTTCAATACCACCTGGAAAACGTTGTGACCCCTTCTCAACCCACTCGGCGTTAAAGACTAGATTGCCACTTTCATCAACATAGCCCGAGGCATACGAGATATAATCCTTTCCCAAATTGAAGGTATAAATTTTTTCGCCAGAAATATTGCTATTAGAATAATTTATTTCATATAGTTCATTGTTAACAGATAAGTATTTTGTTAAAACTTCGTGTTCTCCATTATCCAAATAAT
>JBAYZW010000130.1:0-3377 GCA_041672305.1 Bacilli bacterium | reverse complement strand
ATAAGAGCCATTTCTTTATTTTCACGCCAGAAGCCGGAATAAGAGTCCGTTTTGAACTTATCGGAATAGGCAATTTTATATAATAAATTGAAGGACGTGTCACCTTTTCCGACCTGAGACCCCTCTAAATTAGATCCTGACAAGCTCATTGGGACCGATTCATATCCAAATGTGCCCCAGATGATACGGTTGATTCTTCTAAAGAATGACGCGAAATGGCCATTTATGTACGAATAAACCGTTTTATCGTTTCGTGTGATGATGTATTTTTTGATTTTGGAGCAAAAAATGTCATCTGCCCATTCAAGAAGGACGGATTCAATCCAGAATAAGGGGATAGCGTATTTTGTCTTGCGCTTGCCGGTTTTAATAAAGGCAATCGTCTCGATCATCTTTGTTTCTCGGCCAGCCAGCCAGTTGATATCTTGGCCATCGACTAGCATTCGTCCGAAACAGGTATTTCTCACAGTGGTTAAATGCCGGAAAAATGCCACAAATGATGGAACGCCATCGTTTGAAGGCTTGGTTGGCAAATCGGCGCGATTTTGATTTGTAACTTTGTTGCCGCGCTCTTTTTCATACTCTTGAGCGTAGATGACTCCGGCATCGAATAAAGCGGTCAGTTCCTTTGCGTTTTTGGCATTCGCGACCTTTTGAAAGATTCTTAGTTCATTGAAATCGATTCTCTGAGCGCGATAATATGTCTCAACATTTCGGGAATCAGTCGAAAACGGATCTCCAATCATCGCGGCGTGACATTCATCGATTAAAACTTGCTTATCGATGCGAATTGAGAAGTTAGCCATAGTCAGACGATAAGCGTAGATATAGTAAAGTTGAGCGTAATCAAGAATTTCTTCCACAAGTGTTGCTACTTTTAAGCCGTCCCAGAAAATGATTCTTTGCTTTCGAAAGTCGTAACTCCAAAAGACCTTTTTCTCTTCCCAAATTTTCGCATCGTCAAGAAGTTTGCGAAAATAGGTTTCAACCTGCACTTTATTTTTAAATTGAATCAGCTGATCTTTATTGGCCATTTTTTCTTCGATGATCATTTCAACCTTTCGCCAGGGGAAGTCTGGAAACTCAAGGCGAATTTCCATCATCAACGAATCAGCTTTGGTTCTTAAGAGATATTCCATGATTTGCTGCATGATAACACCACAAGATCCTTTACCAGTTCCTGGACCACCAACGAGCATGAGGCTCACTCCTGAAGCGTTAACGATATCGACGTCGCGAGCGTAGAGTTTATGTAATGTCATGTAACCCGCTTTAATCTTGAGCTTAATGACGATATAACTCACAAGAACGATCCACGCGGGGATAAAAATAGGATGGAGTAAAGGCGCAAGACAAATAAGAAGCTTGGCCACAAGATAATAAATGGAAGAAATGTTTAAGCTAAAGACAAAGTAGAGATACCAGGCGATGAAGATAAAGACCATCGAAAAGACATTGATGTTATAAGCGATCAAAAGCAGCGTAATCGCGTAATAATAATTGATATAGAAGCCGAAGATCTTCCGCTCCCCGATTTGCCGGTAGCGCCAGGTATTAAATAGATCCTTACAGAATCGCCCAATAGGTTCTAGCACCTTCCTTTGGCTCTTTTTTAAAGATTGAAGAGGTTTTGATTCTTCTTCACAAGTTTTATGATAATTTTTAAAGACAGCCATGTGATAAACAAGCCCTAAAAGAAGTAAGGGTGGAACGATGATCATTAAGACGATTGCTAAATTCTTTAAAAAGGGGGCAAGAACCCACCAAGCGCTTTTGATATTGTCCGGATTGACCAATAACTCAAATGTCGCTAAAAAGCGCCAACCAAACACCTCAAAATCAACAGGCAACAAACTCTTAGTAATCGATTCATCAATATTTAAAATGCTAAGCCCATCGTCACTCACGGTGCCGTTAGAGAAAATATTTTTAAAGTAATAAACAAGCGATTCATAAAAGGATCTCGCAGAATTGGCCAATAAAAGATGAGACGATAAATGAAAGCCGGTATAAACCGCTAAACCAAGCAAAAGAATAATAACGATGATGTCATAAATGGTGATATTGATTTTCTTTTCCAGTTTTTGTGTTTTCTTGTTCTTTTTTAAAGAGAACGATTTTATTATCTTCTTCATAATCACTCCGTTCTAAAGAGAATCTTGTTGATTTTCTGATAGAGAATCTGATCTCTATTTAAAGCGATAAAAATGACATCACCTTCCTCTCTTTGAAGATAGATGACATTATCTTTGGTCGTAAAATCGAGCAAGATAGACTCTTCCTTTGATTCATCGATATAATTGACCTTTGTCACTGAAACAAAGTTTAAAACATAGTTCTTTTGCGCCGAGAAATAGGACTCTCCCACCACTTCATTGACATCGAAGCTTGTTGTCGTCTGCGAGCAGGAATTAACGAAGAAAAACACTAGCACTGTTGAGATGGCCAGAATGAGCAAAACAAGGATTTTTTTCCATGGTGAAAGTTTTTTATGGTCGTCCATTTTTTGGTTTCCTTTCGCTTATTTTCTTCTTATTTCGCGACCGATATTTTTAAAGGATCGAATAAGAAATGGTAAGAGTTTAATCAAGAGATAAATCCCGACAATTAAAGCAAGAACGGCTAAGACGGCCCAAAGAATGCTTAAATCAAATCCTGAATCTTCTGGATCTATAGCGGTTGTTATACCAGGATTAATATTGATGGGGTCCGCGCAGATAGGCATGATAGTTTCGACGCCATCTTTCGCGAACGTTAAATCAAGAGATACTAAATCATAGATTCCCGCGGCCAGTTCAAGCGTTCCAGCACGGGTAGAAGCGTCGATGTAAGAAGTGCCTTTGTTGATCTTGTTATAAAAGAGACTAAATAAATAAGAGTAAGTATGAGCAAAGCGGAAAATATAGGGTGTTTCGTTATTAGCGATGGCGGTGTTACAGTTATCTTCGAAATCCGCCAAAGTATCGGAAGTATCTTCTAAGAAATAGGTCTCCTGAAGCGTCTCGGTATTAAGAGCGTCTAAATTGACTTTTGAGATTGCCGGGACCGAAATGTCATCGCCAATGGGATAACCGTTATTGTTATCTCTAAAGGTGTTCATGGCGGTGGAATTACCACTATAGTCATAAGCCTTGAGAAGGTAATTGTCTTGATTGTAGCGAAGATGTTCTTCGACCTTGAGCGATTCTAAATATTCGCTAAAGGTATCAACTGAGTAGTCACTGGGAATATAGGCCCAATCGACGAGATTGTTAAAATTGACATAAGCATCCATCTGCTTCGAACTCATACTTGCAATCGCTTCACTGAGTGGAATTTGATTGAAATTTGAAGTAGAACTCATGGCTGAATCAAGGGCGGAGCCATAAGTCTGATCT
>JBAYZW010000129.1:0-3379 GCA_041672305.1 Bacilli bacterium | reverse complement strand
GCGGAATTATTAATCCATTTATTAAAAGATGATAAAATTACTTCCGCCTTAGTTTTTACTCGCACGAAAAATGGCGCTAATCGCCTGACAAAAAAATTATTAAATCAACCATATAAGACCGAAGTTATCCATGGCAATAAAAGTCAAAACGCGCGCACTAACGCTTTGAAGAATTTCAAAAATCATTCGAGCCGCGTCTTGATTGCGACCGATATCGCTGCTCGCGGATTGGATATCAGCCAAATTTCTCATGTTTTTAATTACGATTTACCAGAAACACCAGAAGTTTATCTTCATCGCATGGGTCGAACAGGTCGAGCGGGAGAGACTGGTATTACTATTAGTTTTTGCTCACGAGAGGAATTATCTCTTTTAAAAGATATCCAAAAACATATCGGCATGGAAATCCCTCTTATTCGTGTGCCGATTATTTTTTCCCCAGTTGAATCAACAGTAGAAACATCTTCTTCACAAGAAACAACCCATTCATCTTCTTCAAACAAGAACGCCAAAAGGCGCCTATTTCATCATTCATCCTCTGCTCATAAGAATAAAAAATAATTGTTTCTTGAGGATTAATGATAACTTTTATCAAAAAGTCGTGACTCTTGAATGCCATCATAATATTGCTTGATAGAAAGTTTCGAGTTAATTAAAATGATAATATCCGTTAAATTAATTGGTACGCTACCAATGAAATAAGGGAAAATGATTCCTTAAAACGAAGGGGGAAATTCTATGAAAATCGCTGCAAAAGTTTTCATTATCATCGCGCTCGTGTACTCGGCTATTGCCACTATCTTTGGCTTTATTATTCTCGGCATTGGAATGTCAGCAATCTTAACTTATGTTCCGGCGAGTACTGCTGCCTTATACAGCAATATTCCAAGTTGGACATTTTTAACGACTGGTCTCTATAGTCTTGTTGTTTGTATTGGATCGCTCGTCGCTATTCAAAAAACATCAAAGACCGCTGTTATCGTCTGGGCGATCTTCTTATTACCCGTGACCTTATTAGGCGCTATTTTCATGTTCTGTATTAAGAGCGAAGATTTACTCTACTAGATGAAAATCGCTGCCAAAATTCTTCTCCTCATTGGCTTAATTACTTGTTTGATTCCGATTGGATACGGTATATATTTTCTTGTCTTTGTTGATCTTTGGACTTATCCAATAGCAAAAACTTATGGTTATTGTTGCTTTGGTATAGCGTTTTACGGCATTATTACCAGCATTGGATCACTAATTTCTCTTCGTGGACATTCAAAACTCGCTGTGGTCATTTGGGGGATTTTCTATTTACCCGTTTTCTTATTTGCTTCGATTACAATGTTTTGCATTCCAAAAAAAGATTTTCATTATTATTGATGAATATTCTTATTTGTCTTAACAAAACTATGCATCATATTAGATTAAATTTTCATTTGCCATTATAATGGTTTTATTAAGAGGAGAAAAAGTATGGATAAATACATCTGCACAATCTGTGGATTCGTCTATGACGAAGAAGCAGGATATCCGGAAGCCGGAATTGCTCCTGGCACCAAATGGGAAGATGTCCCCGAAGATTTTACTTGTCCTATCTGTGGGGCGGGCAAAAGTGATTTCGCGAAACAATAAAGGAATTAATCGCCTGTTGACTGAACTCAAGTCTTAAAAAGGCGATTTTTTTCTTGATATTATTAGGCAAATATTTATTTTATTATTACAATATCGTTATGAATAATCAGTTGACAATTATTGCTTATCGCAAAAAAACGAGTCTATGGTCACTCGTTCCTTATTTCATCCTTTATCCTTTATTTATTTTTTTAAATATCGGCATATTGGCTTTTTGGATTATTTATTTTTCTTTAGATTATAGTCTTTATGTGATTATCGCGATGGTCATTTTATTCGGCGGACTTTTTATCTACTTATTAGTTGATACGATTCTTTTTATCAACAAGCAGAAAAGGAATAATCAAGTGAATCAAGAATGCCTTTATTATAATCCTCGACAAAAATTACTTTTATGCTATGCCTTAGATGGAACCTATCAAATTCCTCTTTCTTATTTAAAGAATTCAAGTGGTGATCGTCTTTTTTCCCACTCTTTGTTGAGCATTACTTATGTCAATAAGAATCAGAAAAAACAAGTGATTGAAATTGGCATTATCGAACATATTCGTCAAGTAAGACGTCATCTTAAATCCTTATATTCGCCTCGCTAGGAGGATGATATAATATGTCCATGGATTTCAATGATCAATTCATCAAACTTTATAATCAATTAGATCAACTTCTCTCCAAACATTATCATGAATTTGATCGTAATCGGTCTTTAATTATGCGCTATGCGCAAGATTTACAAAAATCAGCTTATAAAAAAACCTATGAGCGCGGAAGAAAACTCAATCTAGCGCGAGTGATCCGCAACATGATGGTCCATGACTTAGATATGAATGTTGATGGCTTGATTGCCATTACTCCTGATCTTATCGCTTTTCTTAAGAAAGAAATTAAACTATTGGCTCATCCGCAGACTGCTCTCGACATTTCCACAAAAGTTGCTTTGCTTTTCTCTGTTCATCCTCACGATATCATCGCCGACAAACTTCCTCTGATGATTAAAAGAGGAAATATGCAAGTCCCCGTTCTTGATAGGGATAACAAAGTAGTGGGTGTCTTTTCTCCTAACACTCTATTGCTTTATCTCAGTGAGCATCAAGGACATGGTGAGAATGTGACAATCGCTCAATTGAATGAATATCTTTCCATTCATCGTCATGTCAGTGAATATTATGAGTTTGTGGAAAGAGCGATGCCGAGTGAGCAAGTGGCAGATCTTTTCGACGAATATTATAAGCGCGGCAAAAAATTAGCGATGATTTTTGTGACTGAGCACGGCAAAGAAAGTGAATCATTGCTCGGTTTGATTACTCCCTATGATGTTGTTAACTTAGAAGTTAAATAGGGATAAGTCATTGCAATAATTCAGTAAAATGTCGATATATTTCGACTTTTTATTTATTAGTTTCATCAAGTTTAATATTATGAAAATAAAGAGGGGTTGTGTATGAAAAACTATTACCGAACTATCCAAATGCGAATGAAAGAATTTTTGCTTTGGGAAAACTACCGTCAAATGCCTTTAGCGTTAGCCATCTTATCTGGCATTGTCATGATACCCGCAACGATAATGGCTTTTGTTCTTTTTGGATTCTTATCCGTTATCTATTTCTTCTTTTATCTTTTCAGTTTGCCAGCTAATTTCCTTTTAGAGTTTATTAAAGGTGAAGGGCGTGAGGTGAAACACGCCACTCAAGCTGTTATTTATTTTATTGGATTTCCTTTCATTTTCTTCTGGTATGTCTATATGGCGGTGGCCATTGTTTTT
>JBAYZW010000128.1:0-3410 GCA_041672305.1 Bacilli bacterium | reverse complement strand
AACTTATACCATCAATTCGACCAATTGGTATATTGTTGGTAATTCAAGCGAACACGATCAATTCTTCTACTCGATTCTCTTTAACATAGGAACAGATCCTTCATTATTAACTCCTGTTACAGGTGTTTCACTTAATGAATCTTCGGTCACTCTTAATATCAATGATACTGTTACTTTAATCGCTACTATCTCACCAGATAATGCCAGCAATAAAAACATTAGTTGGTCATCGAGCAATGAAGAAGTGGCAACTGTGATAGATGGCGTTGTCACTGCTATTAAGGCTGGCAATGCTATTATCACCGTGACGACTAGTGATGGCTCATTCACTGACACTTGTGAAGTTACTGTCTCATCTAATGATGCCGTTAATCATAGTGGTTGCGGTGGTTCAATTGCTATTACATCTGGGCTCATTGCAATTTTATCTGCCGTCGGTGTGACTTTTATTCTTATCAAACGCAAAAAATATTCACGATAAAAGAAAAGCAACGTTGCTATTAATAGCGTCACCACTATTTTTAACATTGCTTTAGCCTGTTTATTGAATGATGTATTCGCTTAAACCTTCCCATTGCGGATGAGCATTAATCACTCGCTGTAAGGCTTCATTAAAGAGCTTCTTTTCCAAAGGCTTCCTTTGCTCAAGAACTCTTTTATAAGCCTTTTTTGATTTTTCCAAAGCACGATAACATTCCGAGTTTGATTTATCTAACAGTCCTGACATTAAAATGTATGTTCTAATTGCGCCCATTGATGCATCATCAGAAATTTCTCTTCTTTTTTGCATACTTACATTTTCATCATAGTAAATCCGCGCTTCTTCAATAGATTTTGTATAAATATTAATGTATATAATTTGATTTTCGGCATTAGCAACAACTTTTTTAAGATTTTTTGTTTGTAACGATGTCCTTTAAAATTGCTTCTGCTTCGCCATATTTTTCTTCACTAAGTAGCATATAAGCTTTATTTAAATTAATGTCAGTGGAAAAGTTAGTCTCTTTTTCTTCTTTAAAATGCTTCTCTTCTTCCTCTTTGTTAATTTGTCCCGTTACTTCAGCATAAAGAAGATTATTAAAGGCCCGACGATTTTTTCTTGAGCCAACAAGCCGCAATCGATATCCGTCAGTCAAACTATCAAGATGAAAAGGAATGATGTTATAAAAGAGGATTCCCGCTCCTACAACACCGATTGTCAAAATGAAATAAGCCCAATCTAACAGCATAGAATTGTTGCTAGCATTTGCTTTAATAAACAAAAAAGCAAAGATAATAATAATAATTTCTATTCCGTAAAATAGCGAACCAAAAAGAAGAAAAGAAGAAGGATTAGGCTCCTTTTTGGCTTCTTTTTTCGGCAAAATTTTTGTTTCTCCAGTTAAACCATCAAAAGGGGCAAAGTGAAATTTAGTTTTTCCATTTTCTTTATAAAAATTAAATCTCAGCATATTAACAGAAACAACTTCATATCTTCCGATTTTAGCACCGCAAACATGAGCCAACTCGAAAAGAATAGAATTAACAATCACACCAAGAAAAATAGCGCCGATAAAATATAAAACATATACAGGCCAACTTGAGTTATCTAAAATATAGGAATAAGTGGCATGCGGTCGAATCGCAAAGAAAAAATATGCCACGGCGCCACCTAAAATTACAATCCACGCAAATAAACCAGCTACATCTTCTTTCTTCATAGAACATCCTCCTTAGAGACAACTTTTATAAATAATATAAGCTACCTCTTGATCAATAGGTTTAATGTGATGATCAATCACTCGTGTACCATCGTCTGTTAACTTATTAACCAGTTGTTCAATATCAATATTTTCAATTTGTAAATCACAATAATTTTTAGGCATGTGAAGAAAACGAAAATATTCTTCCAATAATTTTATACCATTTTTGGCATTTTCGGTTCTATCTTTTAGATGAGAGTCGAAAACGTTACGAGCTAATTGATCAAATTTATCAACATCATAAGCAAGATAATACTTAGCCCAAGCAGGAAAGAGAACTGCTAAACCGGCCGCGTGAGCCACATGAGGATACAATCCACTTAGAGCATGCTCAAGCTGATGAACTGGCATACTAGTTCTTTTACCAATACCAGTTATTCCATTGTGAGAAAGAGAAGACGAAAGCATCAAAACAGCTCTTGATTCATAGTCTCTTGGATTTTCCATTACCCCTTTTCCAGCTTTAATAACGCTTTTTAGCAATCCTTCTGAAAAACCATCGCAAAGTTCATTGCTTGCTGATGGCTGAAGATATCTTTCCAATGTGTGCATCATGATGTCGACAATTCCATAAGCGGTTTGAGTTGGATTAACAGAAAAAGTTAACTCGGGATTCTCAATGGCAAAATCAGGTCGAACAAATTCTGAATTAAATCCTGATTTGTAGGAGAGAGTGTCGTTTTGAATAACACATGATGTCGACATTTCACTTCCAGACGCAGAAATAGTCAAAATAACACCGATAGGAAGAGCTCGATTAGGTTTAGCAATATGGCGATTAAAGTCAAAGGCGTCTCCGTTATAATAATAACCTACTGAAATGAGTTTAGCTGTATCGATAACTGAGCCACCGCCAATAGCAAGCAAATAATCTGGCTTGTATTCTTTAGCCGTTTTTATTCCTTGATAAACCAAATCAACAGTCGGGTTAGGACGAACACCTGCCAATATTTTATAAGCGATTTTATAACTGTCCAAAGATTGTAAAACGACATCGAGAAGACCGCTTTTTTTCACAGAAGATTGTCCGATAACAATCATAACTTTTTTAGCATTTTTAGACGAGAGTATTTCACCAATCAGCAGTTCCTTCTTTTTTCCAAAAAAAAGTTTTGTTTTAACTTGAAAATTAAAATCAATCATTTATCTTTTCCTCGCTTTCAAATAGTTTTTAACGGCCTTTTTCAATGAATCATCTTCTTCAAAGCAAAAACAAGTCATCAAACCTTCGAGCGATTTGCTCTTATAAGTCGATAGATAATAGACGATAGAATTTGAATATGCCAAAGCGTAGAAACGAGTAATAATTTTTCGATCATTTGCCTTTAGCTTTTTGCTATCAGGAATATCATCGATAAAACGAAGGATGTTCTGATAGCAAACATTGTAAATAAATTCTTGAAAAAGTTCTTTTCCTGCTGAAGAAAGAGTGGCGTCAATAAATTTCTTGTTGACTGTATAATAAGAATAAATAATTTTAACCAACTTTTTGATATTAGTTGCCTCTCCGATTTTCGGAATACTCTCATCTAAAAAGACTAGTGTTAAAAGATCATAGATATCATGAAAATGGTAATAAAAAGTCTGACGATTTATGTGGCACCGCTTAGATAAAACGGTGACCGAAATAGAGTCAAGAGGGACTTCAGCCATCATGATTTTTAATGT
>JBAYZW010000127.1:0-3438 GCA_041672305.1 Bacilli bacterium | reverse complement strand
GTGGAAATTTATGGTAAAAACCTTATGTCGGGTAGAGACTTATGTGCTGTCGGGGAAATAGCAAACTACTGTCGGGTCAAATATCCAAGTGTCGGATTTGTATTAATATTGAACGATAAAGCCATTTTAAAAGATAGGATTAACATGTAAATGTTAGTCCTTTTTTTGACAAGTAAGGACATTTGTCGAAAAATATGTTCAATTATACAAATAGAATTGACCTTTCTGCGCAATTTGAACATTCCTTTCTAATTTTGTCTTTTCTTTAAATAATTGTCTTTTGATTATCGATGTCACTTTTGATATCAAATTATGTTTCTATTTTTCATAGAAAATAACGAATGATGGCAATGCGAATTATTTTTAATTATAATTTATGTATATTAATAGAAGCTCATTGACAAAATAAGAAAAGCTTTTGCATTTATTGATTATAGCAAAATAATCAAGGGGGATTTATGGAAGGCAGAAAAATTTTACAAAGTATATCGATGATAATGGCGGCCTTCCTTTTAACTGGATGCAATCTTTCCTATCGAGATATTGTTCCTAATGAGAATGAATTAGGTCTTTGGGAAGGTAATTATATTTATCAAGGTAATCTCCGCACCAAAACCACAGGAGAAAATACCGAAGCTCTAGTTTCAGAAATTTCGTATGAAAATAAAACATACGAAATAGGTGACACCCTTGATTATCGCTTCGTTAATAATGAGATTTTTTTGCTTGTGAACGCCCCTTGGTCAACAGAAACTTCATATACAAGCGATGATGTTTACTTGTTTTTAAAATACTCCCCTCAAAATCAAGAGACTGAAGTTTATTATTTTTCACATGAAACTTATTCCTTCATAGACATATATTATTTCTCATCTGACTATGTCATTCTTGAAAGTGACTATGAGTTTGTGAAGATTGATTTATCAACCAAAGAGGTTATTCATATTCCGTTGAGCGGAGAATATTATTTGATTGGAAATTATTTGATTATTAGCTCAAACGGAATTATTCAATATACTAGCTTTGATCAGATTGAATTTAAAACCATTACTGAAGACAATAATTACTATTATCAGTTTAGAATCGTCGAGAAAAATGATCGCAAATTTTTAATCTTCTTGGCATCAAAACTTGTTGAACCACATATATACTATTCGGAATTATCGTTTATAGATATAGAGACCAATTCAATGTCTGTCGTTTGGCCATTTTCCAATAATAAAAGATTATCATTAATTGGTGATGATTATTTTGTGATTGGAGAAACGAATGGCTTTGAATATGTATCACGATATGATTATTCAGATATTGGAGAACGAGAAGTTCTAACAAAATACTTAATTGTTAATAATGAACTATATAGAACAAATTATTCTGATATCAATATTTCGAGTGAAAAGATTTATACCTTTAATCCAGAAAATGATTATACCTCAGGGTATGTTGAAAAAAGTGGCAACATAGTCTTTACCGCTACATGGGTAGAGAAGGGATCACAACTTTTTCCCGGTAGTGTTGAAAGTAAAAAATATCTACTAGATATCGAAACAATGGTTTTATCTGAGTATAGAGAGTCATCTGCTGATACTGGTTCAAATAATTATCAGCAATCAATTGAATGCGGAGAGTTTAAATATTATTTTGAGGAAGAACGCTATGGCGATTTATGGGTGAGTCATACTGCTTATTTTCTTTATCGTCAGAACCTCACGACAAGTAAAATAGATCTTATGCAATTTTTTGCATTTGAAGGCGATATCAGAGGATTGAGATTTGCTGAAGGTTTTTGGAACTATGAATTCTGTTTTAGTCCAAGTTATTTTTTAATACTTAGTTATTAGAAATATTAAAAGAAAATAATTGCATATTTTATCTTTGCTTTATCAGCAAAAGAAGTCACATTTTAGATATTTGCTTCATTTAAGTTAATACTCAAACCGCTAGCAAAAAACGAAGTAATCACAATTGCAACTAAATTATTTTAAACTTTTTGGTTTGTACTTTTTACAAATATTAATAATTAGCTTAACAAAAGAGAAAATAAATAAACCTAAAAAAATTAATAATAATGAGCCCATGATAATTGTCAGAGTGAGATATTCCGAAATGGTTAAAAAAGAGTCCAAATATCCTGGTGGTGGCGAAAGTGCTAGTAGGTAAGAATTTAAAAACCATAGCGCAAAATATCCAGACGCAAAAGCCAAGGCAAGAAAAATTGGCGATAAAATAATATATTTTTTCATATTTTTAATTTTCCAGCTTATGTTATTTTTGATTTTTTTGACTAATCATTTCTAAAAAATAGCGATGAATCGTCAAATCATCAGTTAGTTCGGGATGAAAAGCAGTTACTAATTGATTGTTTTGTCTCGCTGCGACAATCATTCCATTAACAATGGAAAGTATCTCGACATTTTTACCGACTCTTTCGATGTAGGGAGCGCGAATAAAAACGAGAGGAATATTCTTTTTATCGCTAAAATCAGCGGTCGTGATAAAAGAACCTAGTTGTTTACCGTAGGCGTTCTTTCTTGCTGTTATATCCATGGTTTGTAAAAAGGCTGACTCGTAATTGTGGATTTGATTGGCTAAGAGAAGCAATCCAGCACAAGTTCCAAAAGTTGGTAAACCGCTATTGATTAGACTTTTAATTTTATCTTCCATTTGAAGCTCTTTTAACAAGCCATACATTGTCGTTGATTCTCCGCCTGGCAATATCAAACCATCCATCTTTCGATTGAGATCATCTTTATTGCGGATCGTAAAGGTTTCACAGCCTAGTTTCTCGAGTATTTTTTGGTGCTCGATAAAAGCACCTTGCAACGCTAAGACGCCAATTATCATTGGTTTATTTGCCTCTTTCAGCCATCAAAACTTTAATTTCCGTTTCATTGATACCGACCATTGCTTCCCCTAAATCTTCAGATATCTCCGCTAAGATTTTGGGATTATCATAATTTGTCACCGCTTGAACGATGGCTTTAGCTCTTTTTAATGGATCTCCTGATTTAAAAATGCCTGACCCAACAAAGACGCCTTCCGCTCCAAGTTGCATCATTAAGGCAGCATCGGCTGGCGTCGCTACTCCACCTGCAGCGAAATTCACGACGGGCAATTTGCCATTTTGATGGACTAATTTTAATAAATCATATGGGACTTCCAACTCTTTAGCCTTATTGAAGAGTTCATCTTCTCGCAAAGCTTGAACCATTCTAATTTCGCTTTGGATGAGACGCATATGAGTGACGGCTTGAATCACATCGCCAGTTCCGGGTTCACCTTTTGTTCTAATCATCGCAGCTCCTTCTGAAATTCTTCTTAACGCTTCACCTAAATTCTTGGCGCCACATACAAAGGGAACATTAAATTTGGTTTTATCAATATGATAAACATTATCAGCGGGAGATAAGACTTCGCTTTCATCGATATAATCGATTT
>JBAYZW010000126.1:0-3532 GCA_041672305.1 Bacilli bacterium | reverse complement strand
TACTTTTTAACGATAAATTAAAGCAAAAATTACACTTTGCTTGATGTTATATAGATGTAATTTCCTATCAAAAACAGGGGGAAAATAAACTTGAAAATGACTTCAAAGGAAAGGTCGTTGGCAGTTTTCAGAGGGGAATTGCCTGACCGTGCCCCGGTGTGTGATTTTGACAATACGTCCATGTTGTCCCATTATGGATATGTACTGAACGATTGCAGAGCCAACTCATCAGTGAGCAATGAAATAATGACAAAATGGGCAAAGGATTCGATGTCCGATCTCGTATTTGGACCGATAGAATCCAAAGGTATATTTTTGGATATTCCGGGGCTGGAGGTTAAGTTACCGGAAAACAACCAAGGTTCGCTCAAGAATGTGTACTTTAATTCTATCGAAGAGGTTGAAACAAAGGATTTACCTAACCCTCTGGACGAAAAAGAGACTCCGAAATTTCATGAATATGTGGTAAACATGTTAAAATCCCAATGGGAAACGTTGAAAGACGTCTCGTCTCCTGCATGGTCCGAGGGAACGTTGACCACAACCGGATTCCTTTACGGTGCGGAAACGCTTCTGATGGACATGCTTCTTGAACCGAACAATGCCATAAAAGTGATTTCAAAATGTGCCGCATATTCAGAAAAATTGGTCAGAGCCCAACTTGAACGTTTTGATGCGGATTATGTGATTTACACGGACCCCGTTGCGTCTGCGGATATGATTGACGATGTAATGTTCCGCAAATACAATCTGAATCCTCTACGCACAAACATAACCGGCTGGAAGAGAGACTTCGGTGTCAATGCAATGCTTCACATATGCGGGGATACCACGCCGATGTTGAAGGACTTGGTTGAAACGGGTGCGAGAGCTGTCAGTTTGGATCACAAAGTAGATTTGGCCGAAGCCAGAAGAATCCTGGGCAAGGATGAGGTAATCGTCGGAAATATAGATCCTGTCAGAATTCTGATGAAAGGTTCTCCGGAAGAAGTCTATGCCGCATCCGAAAAATGTTTCAATGATGCCGGAAAAGACGGAAATTTTGTTTTCGCCGCAGGTTGTGCTGTGCCGATAGGAACATCGTTGGAGAATATACGTCAGTTTGCAATGGTTTCCAAGAACAACGCGTACAACTGATATCAAAACAAAACCGTATCCGGCATGGTCGGGTACGGTAATTTTCTCTTTATTTTTTGACGCATGTTTTCAAAACCAATATCGATTGAAAGTGTAAGATTAAACGTTCCTTCGTTTATACCGCCATATGAGTGAATTTTTATCCATCGGGCTGATAGCGGGATTTTTCACTACGTTGGGGTATACGCCTCAGATTGTCAAGGGATACCGGACAGGCAGGATGGACGATGTTTCCATACTGATGCCTTTATTGTTGATGATAGGTCTGGGTCTATGGTTGATTTACGGTCTTGTCATGGATGATTTTCCTATAATATTTTGGAATGCCATAGCCGTGGTTTTCAACTTTCTGATAATTGTGATGAAGTTGCATTATGATAAAAAAAGCAGAGGGGCTGAAAAGCTGCCCCCGGATGAGGATTTGTTGTGAAAAACATCCGATCCGTAGTGATGATTCAAACCCGACCGGATGCAAACCAATCACAAACTTCAAAGATTTCTGTTCATCAATTCTTCTGAAACTATGCAGTGAACTCTCAATACGGTTTTACCGAACAAAACCGAATCACGACTTTGTGTCTTGATATTTCCTTCAGTCTTTCATCAGCAACCAAAGTATTATCCAATCAAAAATGCCCCATTTTTTCATTCTTAATTTCTCCCAGTCTGTAAGACTTGGTTAAAAATTCATTTGATTCTTTATAAAACGACTCATTTTTATTTAAATACTGAAGCAGCTCCGGTAAAATTCAAAACTGAAA
Source organism: Bacilli bacterium (assembly GCA_041672305.1). GTDB lineage: Bacteria > Bacillota_I > Bacilli_A > RFN20 > CAG-826 > JAAYDH01. The sequence continues at coordinate 1,634 of JBAYZW010000126.1, read as the reverse complement.
ACTTCTTTCATTTGTTAATTTGGATTGGGGCGGTCGGTGAATATACAGTAAGCAAATTTTCATGAATACGGATAGAAATCACGCGGGGGAAGACATTTCATCGTTACTTCTTTTTTTTTTCAAATCCGATATTTGTCTTTAATTATTTCTGTAAAAATTAAAATTAACGGACATAACGGCTTTAAATACTATTGTAAAGGTTTATTTTTATTAACGTTAAGGGTATTAATATACATACTAAAAAAAACAATACTTCGCACATGGGGAACATCAAGGCATCTTTGTTTCTGGCTGTGGTGATACTGGTTGTTTTTACAGCATTCGCATATGTTTTTACCGAAGTCGTTCCGGATGATTTTGATACCGAACAGGGTTTTTCGATATACTCTGATTCGCCGGTACCTTTGGGAAATCAGATTGAAGACATATTTGATTTTAAATACACCGATACTTCGGCAATTGTTTTAAAATACAAAGGACAGGATGAAATCGTATATGTTCCGAACATGATTGATGACAAACCCGTTACCGGCATAGCCGACGGAGCGTTCATCAGCAACCCGACGGTAAAGGAGGTCCACCTGCCGGATTCCGTTACGGAGTTGGGGATATCGGTTTTTGAAAAATGCTCGTCTCTTGAAACGGTAACTTTGCCTTGCGGTATTAACAAGATAAGCGAAAAGACATTCTATGAATGTTCGTCCCTTAACAGTTTGGAGATACCGGATACCGTTCTTACCGTGGACAGACTTTCATTTTGCCGTTGTTCTTCTTTGACGCACATCACAATTCCTTACGGCGTGGTCGAATTAGGACAGGATGCATTCAGCTATTCCGGTCTGATCACAATAGATTTGCCCGAAACGGTTTCAAAAATAGAAAAATACGCCTTTTATACCTGTTTGGATTTGAAAGAATTGACCATCCCGGAAGGTGTCACCATGATAGGCGCAAAGACTTTCTGGCATTGCGAATCGATGGAACATATTTATCTCCCTGAAAGTCTCAAAACAATCGAAATATCAGCCTTCGTAAGCTGTTACTCTCTGAAAGAGCTCCATATTCCGTCAAACACCACGAATATCAGTATTTACGCCTTCGAATATTGCAATTCGCTGACGGAATTCACAGTGGGTGAAGGAAACAGCAAATACGAAAGCATCGACGGAGTTCTTTATGACAAGACCAGCAAAATGCTGTTCGCCTGCCCGGCTCTGAAGGAAGGTCACGTCACAATCGCTTACGGAACCAAGTCGATAAACGGTTTGGCATTCCACAATTGCATAAATTTGACGGATGTCACGATACCCGACACCGTCACGAAGATAGGCGGCAGCGCGTTCAGTAGCTCTTCCCTTACATACATATGGATACCCAGCAGTGTCATCGATATAGTGGGAAGCACCTTCTCCGGTTGCCATCAATTGACCGAGATAGAAGTCAGCAGGGACAATCCGGTTTACGGTTCGGTGGACGGTATACTGTACCGCGATAATATGGAAACACTGTTCATGGCCCCTCCCGGCAAAGGCGGGCATATAACAATACCGGACGGCGTGAAAACAATTTACGGCAACGCGTTCTATGTGAATTACGTCCTTACCGGAGTCACGTTCCCGGATTCGCTGACCGCT
>JBAYZW010000125.1:0-3534 GCA_041672305.1 Bacilli bacterium | reverse complement strand
ATTACAATTTCTATCGCATAAAAGAAAAACTGGGAGGTTATAGCCCAGTCGATTATAGAAAAATGAATCAGAACAATTTATAGTTAATTAAAATAGGTCCAATTTCTGGGGCGCACTACATAGAATATATTGCGATATTTTTAACCCGTTTAAAAGTAATGAAACAATTGAAGATAACAACAATATTTTTATTAATATTAAAGGAATAAAATCTGCTAATATTTTAAATCAAAGTTATTATGAAACTCCCAAAGAACTAATAGCAAAGATATCAACCGACAAAAAAATAATTGATTATCTTGGTGTCATTAATTTTGACAACAATATTTTAAAATATCTCTCTGATTGCTACCGTTTGGATAATGATCCATTTCTAAAAGAGATAGTGATGATTGATGGCATTGATACTAGAGTATTAATAAGTAGTGGTCTCTATAAGTTAGATGACAAACAGTTTAATACATTGCTAGACAAAGTTTTTAAAAAACCAAAATACGAAGCTGAAATTATCAATCGTTATCAGACACTTGCTATCAATAAGTTTTCCATTGATATGAATGATAAGCAATATGTTGTAGCGTATCGTACATTGACATTAAATTTTAAAAATAAAACACTCAAAATTGCTGACAAATCGTCAATAAATAAATCATTCCTCATCACTGAAGAAAAGAAAGTCACATTAGGAATGTATTTAGATATGGACCCAGATGTGTTTTGTGATCATTTTGATGAGAACGAAAATGAATATATCGAATTGATTAAGGAAAACTTCCATAGCAATGAAACAGTTAATACGCGCCCATCGGTATTCTTTTTAATGCGAAACTCACAGCATGGTGTAGATCAAGCTTTTGAATCAATTCATCAAATGGATAAAGAAAACAAACTTTCCATTCCACTGAAAGCTTTTTTTGGAAGAAACAAAAGTAGAAGTGGAACATCTAAAGAAGTAAATCTAGTTGTGTTTGATAGAAATAAAATAAACATTGATCAAATGAGAGTTGTTTATAATTCTATGATTAATCACGTCACTTATGTAAAAGGTCCCCCTGGAACCGGAAAAACAGAAACAATTTTCAATGTTCTTCTATCTGCCTACGCAAATAACAAAACAGTTTTAGTGTGTTCAAATAACAATCATCCAGTTGGCGACATATATAAAAAAATGGAAAACTTTTTGACAATTAAAAGGAATTATCAAAGTGAAGAATCAATTATTTTCCCAATGATTAGATTAGGAAATAATTTAGAAATGGAAGAGACAATTAAGAAATTACGAGAAATAATTCAATTTGTTTCTAAACATGAAAAGTCTAGAGCTCAAGAAGAATTGACTGAAGCAAGCAAGAATAAATCTCTATCTGGTTTTAAAGAATTAAGAAATCTGCTCATGGAATATGAATCACAAATCGATTTATGGGATAGAATTCAAACGCTCGAAAAAATTAGAAAACTGACAACAATCAATCAAATCAATACAAAATTGGATGATCAAATTGGGCTATACCAATTAAAACTGAAGAATGCAAAAGTCATTAAAGATGAGGATGTTTTGAAATACGCAGTTTCAGCGAGCGAAGACCGAAACTTTCAAAACTATGTCTACTATTCTTCTTTGCTAAAATTTAAAAAACTATCGGCTGAATCTTATAGAGAATTAAGAGACATTATCGCTATTGATGATTTATCAGAAGGTGTTAAACAACTTAATAAGTATCTGAGGAATGATGCTAATTTGAAGCGTTTGTTAGCTGTTTTTCCGATTGTTATATGCACTAATCTTTCTTGTGACAAATTAGGCTCGCCGAAAGCGCAATTTGATTTAACGATTATGGATGAGTCTGCTCAATGCAATATCGCTACATCATTAATACCAATTGTTAGAGCTAATGATCTGCTTTTAGTAGGAGATACGAACCAACTGCAACCAGTGACTGTCATCGAACAAAATGTTAATGAAGATCTTTTATTGAGATATGGAGTTAAAGATGAATATAACTATGTTCATAATTCCATCCTTTCCACGATGATGAGGAAAGATAATAATTCTAAATCTATTTTGCTAAGATACCATTATCGTTGTGGCAAAAAAATTGCCGAATTTGTTAACCAAAGATTCTATTCTGAACAATTAAAATTAATTAATAAAAATGATGGCGAGTTAACTTATTATAATGTGCAGAATACTTTCAATCCTCATGCTAGAAATTCCTATAAAGAAGAAGCTGCTCAAATAGTGAAAATAATCAAAGAAAATAAATATAAGGATGTTGGTATCGTAACGCCTTTTGTGAATCAAGTCATGTTGATTAATGACTATTTAATGCGAGCGGGAATCAATGATGTAAGAGCTGGAACCATTCATACTCTTCAAGGTTCTGAAAAATCCGTTATTATTATGTCGGCCGCGCTCTCTCCAAAAACTGGTAAAAAAACCATGGAATGGATTAAAAATAATCACGAACTTATAAATGTTGCTGTGACAAGAGCAAAAAATAAACTTATTTTTGTTGGAGATAAAGAAGCAATTGACAAGCTGAGTGGCAATGAAGCAAACGATATTAAAGTTTTATCTGATTATGTATATAAAAATGGTGAAGCAATCGTTCCGAAGAGCGATGCTGTGATTTCGTATGATTTTTCCAACGATTCCAAGAATGAAAAAGATTTCTTTGAGACGATAAAACCATATTTTAATCGACGAGGAAGCAAATTTAGAATTGAAAGAAATGTTCCGGTCAAAACCGCCATCAAATCGAACAACCAAGATGATATTAAATTATTTGGAAAAAAAGAATTTGATGTTGTGGTTCAAGTTAGTGGTGGCGTGTTTAACAATCATTTTAAAACAATTGTTGTCTTTGAAATTGATGGTGGAGAGCACATTGGCTCAAAACAAGTGGCTGATTATGACAGACAAAAAGAGGGAATATGTGCCAAATATGGTATTAAATTAATTAGAATTCCTAATAGTGCTGTCAAAGATTACGAATCCATCATCAGTTTGTTTGAATATGTTGTTAAGGATTTGCCCAATATCGAAGAAGCCTATTCGCAAATTAATTTGTTTGATGAATGATTTGCATTTACTAAATAGAAAAAAGAGAATCAAATTAAACGACCCCCATTTTTATAATTAGCTAATAAACTAGAAGAATTAATGATGATAAAATCTTATTTCTAGTTCAAAAATATCTCTTCTTTTTGCTAACAGTTTCTAAGGAACATATTCTAATTAATGGTTTATCTTTGACAAAAACAAGATAGGCATCTAACATATGAGAACTAGGCTTTGCCTTATAATGATTAATTAAGTTATAGGCATAATCTTTGATTAAATCATTAAAAAGGAAATTACTATGCTAAAGTTAAAAAAATTTACTCCTGAAGATATCGAAGTTCTTTCTCCCATTATGAAAGAAGCTTTTGATTTTCCTAGTCCAGATACCACTGTATCGATTTCCCAATGACCATAATCCGCTCGCTTATAGATCATTTTATCTCTTTTTCGTATTGATTTACCTCGATTAT
>JBAYZW010000124.1:0-3542 GCA_041672305.1 Bacilli bacterium | reverse complement strand
TCCCCATGGCCTCAACCCCACATTGCTTTACTCCGGGCTACTGTTGAACGATTAAAAAAAGGGTTCCGTTTATTGACACAAAAAATGCTACCCTTTTTGAGGTAGCATTCTCGGTGTTTAGAGATGGCGGAGTAGAAGAGACTCGAACTCTTGCACCGGTTACCCGATCTACTTCCTTAGCAGGGAAGCCCCTTCACCAACTTGGGTACTACTCCAGTCAAGCCCAATTATCTTATCATAACTGAGCTCAATTATTAAATACTTTAATAGGCTTTTGCAAAAAGAACAACTTTTTTTGCTTTCTTGCCACAGACGGGGCAGACATCATCGAAAGGAATTTGATTAAAGGGCATACAACGCGCAGTCGCAGTCGTTAATTCTTTAATTTTATTCTCACAAGCTTCGTCACCACACCACATCATCTTGGCATAGCCACCTTTCTCTAAAGCAGCATTAAGTTCTTCAAGATTATGAACTTCGGTAACATGATCAAGCAAGTAACGATAAGCTTTCTCATACATCTCTTTTTGAATTTTTTCTAATAATAAGGTGGAAGATTCAATCATCTTATCGAGGCTGACTTCTTCTTTTGCTCCATCATTTCTCTTAGCTAAAACAACGACCCCTTTTTCGATATCGCGAGGTCCGATTTCCACGCGAAGAGGAATACCTTTCATCTCATATTCAGAGAACTTCCAGCCTGGGGTGTGATCAGATTCATCCAGTTTGACACGGAAGCCCGCTTCTTGATATTGGCGATAGATTTCACGAGCGGCAGGAATAACTCCTGGTTTTTGTTGAGCGATCGGAATAATCACCACTTGAATCGGCGCCACTAAAGGAGGCAAAACTAGACCATTATCATCACCATGGACCATGATGACCGCCCCTAATAAACGAGTGGAAACACCCCATGAAGTTTGATGAGGAGAAGCTAATCGTCCATCTCTTCCTTGGAAATTGACATTGAAGGCTCGGGCAAACTCGGTTCCAAAATAATGGGTGGTCCCACTTTGAAGAGCTTTGCCATCAGGCATGAGAGCTTCAATGGAATAGGTCTCAAGAGCACCGGCAAACTTTTCTTTGTCGGTCTTACGGCCTTCCACAAAAGGAATGGCGAGCATATCTCGACCGAGATCGGCGTAGATTTCGAGCATCTTTAAGGTTTCAGTACGCGCTTCTTGCTCTGTTTCGTGCATCGTATGGCCTTCTTGCCATAAGAATTCTGAACCGCGTAAGAAAGGACGAGTCGTCTTTTCCCAACGCACGACCGAACACCACTGATTATAGAGTTTAGGTAAATCACGATAAGAAGAGATAATTTTGGCGTAATGTTCACAGAACAAAGTCTCGCTCGTCGGGCGAATAATTAATTTATCATCGATGGGTTGACCACCACCAACCGTGGCCACTAAGCACTCGGGAGCAAAGCCTTTAATGTGATCTTTTTCTTTTTGTAAGAGTGACTCAGGAATGACGAGAGGCATATAGACATTCTCATGTCCTGTTTCTTTGAAACGACGATCAAGATAAGCCTGAATTTGTTCCCAAATAGCATAGCCATAAGGGCGATAGATAATAAAGCCTTTGACGGAACTATAGTCCATCAATTCCGCTTTTCGGCACACATCGGTGTACCACTGAGCAAAATCATCCTCTTGGCGGGTGATTGATTCATTTTTGATTTGGTTGGTAGCCATATTCTTTCTCCTTAGCGGAAATTGTCGTCCATCGCGACAAGTTTTTCCATTTTCTTCTTTTCGACAGGTAAGAGCATATCATTACTCGGTGAAATTGTCTCGCTTGAAACAACGGTCACTCCTGATTTTATAATCAGTTCAATCGCTTGCCACCCTTCTAAGTCGGTGGCAATAATCGGTCGATTGTACTTGAGCAACTGCTCAATAAGAGTATGAATCGATAAGCGAATACGATTGTTTTTACGGATTTCCCCAATCATCGCCGCTCCAGCGACGAAGTAATCAAAATTATAGTAAACAGAGGGATCAAGTAAAAGATTTTTATCTTTCATCGACAAGGCTAATTCATATTTGAGATCATGCAGTTTTTTCATCGAACTATTGAGCAGTTCAAGTTGCGAAGAGTTTTCATTAATCTCTTGCTCGTCAAAGACGAGAACGAGATGGATATTAGCGGCCGCTGGTATCTGGGGAAGAATTTCCACCATATGATCGATATCGACGAGGCTGACATGGAAGAATAATCTCCATTGATCAGACTGTTTTTCACTATCAAATTTGGGGATGACATATTTCGCCACAGTCGCGAATAATTTCCGGTTCTTGCCCACTTTCGCAGCATATTTGCTCATTTCAGCGAAGGTGGTAAAAGGTGAATTATAAGCTTTGACATATTGGAAATAACCGAGAGTTTTATTTTTTGTCACATCGATAATTGGTCGGAACAGGTACCGTAAGCTGTTGCCTCGTAGAAGTTTGTCGACTTGTTCGCTATATTTATTGAGTTCCATCATCTGTCCGACAGTCTTTTGATACATAGCAATACTCTGATTATTTTGTTGAGCGGAAATACAAGCTTCCTGAGCTTTGGTGACAATCGCTTCAAAATCTTGATAGAACTGAGCGTTTTCCACCACGCCAATAGAGAAATTAATTGAACCAGAATAGCCGTTGACTCCAATACACTTTTTCAAAGAATGCTCCAAGGAAGTAGCGAGATGCATAGCATCTTCACGATTGTTAATTTTTAAATCAAAAAGCAATAATTCATTATCGACGGTATCAACGATTTGGCGAGGAGACTTCGAATCATTGGCGTAGGGATAGACTTCATTTTTCAAAGTCATAACCATATATCTTTCAATCTTATCATTTGATAAGACTTTTTTCTGAATATAGAAAAAGCGAATAGCAAAAGTATAACCGCGAAGTGATTTTTCCTTTGAAATAACCTGACTAATGACACTTCGCTTGACCACTCCAGTTCGTTTTTTATTAGCATAGTTTAACGGGGTAATAAATTTTAAGAGATGGCTCTCTAAGTGAATGAGACCAATAGCAGGATCATATTTCAGTAATTTTAGCAGGGAGAAGTAGGAGGCTTTACCACGATTAACTAAAACATCGGCCTCCACATATTGGCTAGCGGATTTGACATCCATGCAAATAGCGAAGATCCAGTTCTTCACTTTTTCAACATCATTGGGATGAAATTTTTGATAAAAACCGGCTAAATCCATATTCCGTTTGTGACGGATATCGCTGCGGTTGAAGTAAGTAACAACATTTCTTTTCACATCAATAATAAAAATACGAATTGTATTGCTTTCATCAAGAATTTTTTGCCGATATTTCTGGTAAGTAAAATTAAAGACGACTAAAGAAGCCACAAAAAAGGCCAATAGGAGAACAATTGATGAGATAATGACAATAAAGATAATCAATGTTTTCTCGTCCATAGGACATATTATACTTTATATTCATAATTTTGACGATAATTAGTCAAAAATTAAAATTGTCAAATATTGCATATCTCACTCTTCTTTATTTTTGCTCTCTTGT
>JBAYZW010000123.1:0-3557 GCA_041672305.1 Bacilli bacterium | reverse complement strand
CTTTTTCCATACATATCGATCTCCTTTATCCGGGAAGATAATCACTATCTTCTTATTTTTAATCTTGTTTTGTTGGATGAATTGAAGAGCGCCTAAAAGGGCGGCACCACTGGAATAGCCACAGTCGATGCCTTCGAGGTCGCGAATCAACTCCGCCATCGCGATACTCTTTTGATCATCGACATCGACAATGTCATCAATCATTTTGACATTGAGTGTCTGAGGGATGAAGTTAGCTCCGATACCTTCGATGCGATGAGAATGAGCGATCCCTGTCGATAAAAGAGGAGATTGTAATGGTTCCACTCCGACGACGTGCACATGAAGTTTCTGATCTTTGAAAAAGGAAGCGCACCCGCTGAGCGTGCCACCTGTGCCAATACCCGAGACAAAGTAATCTAAATCGGGGCATTGTTCAATAATTTCAGGTCCAGTTGTTAAATAATGCGATTGGGGATTATGTAAATCCTCGAATTGCCCAAAGACAAAGGAATTATGAATCTCGCGATGGAGGTCTTCAGCTTTTTGATGGCAAGCCGCCATCCCGCCGTCCACTAAGACGAGTTCTCCCCCATAACGGGCAATCATCTCTCTTCTTTGAAGAGACATGCTACTCGGCATAACGATAATAGCTTTATAATCAAAGACTTTGGTGAAATAACTAAGGGCAATTCCGGTATTGCCTGAGGTGGCTTCAATAACCGTAGTGCCTTTTTTTAAGAGACCTTTCTTTTGATCTTGTATGAGCATGTAGTAAACGGGACGATCTTTAATCGAGCCGGTCGGATTAGTGTTCTCCACTTTCGCGTAAAGCTGATTATCAATCCCTAATTTCTTTTCAATATTGATTAAACGAACTAATTTCGTATTTCCGACGATAGTCTTCATATTTATAAAATAAAAGGCGAAGTGTTATCTTCGCCTATCCTTTTCTTATTTCTCTTTCGCAAGCTTGTGTGAAACTTGTTTTTTGCACATGGGGCAAATGGTAAAGCCTTCCGGTTTTAAGGGCGAAGTTTGAATCTCTTCTTCCGTGTAGGTATAGACAAATCCACAGTAGGGACAAGTAACTTCATAAACTTTTGACATAGGGTATTACCTCATTTCTTTGAGAGAATTATAGCATCAATCTGAGACTAGTGATAGAGAGATGCTTATTGTTTTTTCTTTCCATCAACTCCATAATGCTCAATCATAAAGTCGATATCCTTATCACCCCGTCCTGATAGATTGACAAGGATGGAACCATGATGCATCTTTTTGGCAACGCGAATAGCATAAGCTAACGCATGGGCACTCTCAAGAGCGGGAATAATCCCCTCTAAACGCGAGAGTAAATAGAAAGCATCAACCGCCTCTTGATCAGTGACGGTGTCATATTCGACGCGTCCGATATCATGCAAAAAGGCATGTTCGGGTCCAACGGAAGGATAATCGAGACCACTAGCGATGGAATAGACTGAGGAGACTTCTTTATTTTCATCTTTGATGACTAAGGAATTAAAGCCATGAAGAATTCCTTCTTGACCATAGGTAATACTGGCGGAGTTATCACCGCGTTTTATTCCGCGTCCGAGAGGTTCAACCCCGACAATTTTGACGGGATCATCGAGAAAGGCCGAAAACATCCCAATCGAGTTTGAACCCCCACCGACGCAGGCACAGACGATATCAGGTAGTTCTCCTGTCATCGCTAAGAATTGTTCGCGGGCCTCTTGACCGACGACCATTTGAAAGTCGCGGACTAAAAGAGGAAAAGGGTGAGGCCCGACCGCTGAACCAATACAATAGAAAGTGGATTTATATTCCGTTAAATAGGCTTCAAAAGCAGCATCAACGGCTTCTTTCAGGGTTTTATTACCTTTCGTCACGGTGATGACACGTGCTCCTAAGATTTGCATCCTCGCCACATTAGGAGCTTGTTTTTTGACATCGACTTCCCCCATATAGATATCGCATTTCATCCCGAAGTAGGCTGCGGCAGTGGCAACAGCCACTCCATGTTGACCGGCGCCAGTCTCAGCGATTAATTTCGTTTTACCGAGATATTTGGCTAGAAGACCTTCGCCCATGCAGTGATTAAGCTTATGGGCTCCTGTATGATTGAGGTCTTCTCTTTTTAAATAGATTTGCACTTTCCCGAGAGCGTTAGATAACCGCTCACAATGGTAGACAGGGGTTGGTCGTCCTTGAAATTCTCGTCTAATGCGACGTAATTCACTGATGAATTTCGCTGATTTGCAGATGGTAAGATAACCATCGTATATCTCTTTAAAAGGCTTCTCTAATTCAGGAGGTAAATAAGCTCCGCCATACTTGCCAAAGTAACCTTTATTATCAGGATAGTATTTATGATAAGTCTGAAAATTAATCGCACATGGTGCCACTCTCGGACTATCCTCATCGATTTTAGGGGACACTCGTGCATCACTCGGTTTTTCAGCATCACGAGGAATAAGCCAGCTCTTGCCAACCTTCTTAGCGCCGAGAATTCGCTCTTCTTTTAATAAAGTACGCACTCTTCGCTCATTGATGTTCCATAATTTAGCCATCTCTTGAACTGATAAATATTCCATAATCGGTAAACTCCTATGTGAAGTATATTATGCCGATTACGGAACAATAGCAATAATTATTTATACCAAATGAAAATATTACTTATTTAGATGAGGATTGACTAATAGATAGCAGAGATTCTCTTTAATCATCGTTCCCATCTGCGTTTGATAGGTGCCTGTATATTGATAGATGAAACCCATCTTTTCAATCACTCTTTGCGAGCGGTGATTACCTTTAAAATGACCGATGGTTAAATAATCGAGATGGAGATCATTAAAACAATAAGTGATGACGCGTTTGACGGCCTCACTCATCAAGCCTTGTCCCCAATAATCTTGACTGAGAACATAGCCGAGTTCACGAACACTCCTTTTCGGGAAATAAGAGCGAGGAAAATGTGATTTCTCAATCCCGATGGAGCCAATCACTTGGTTATTGGCTTTTAAAACAATGGCGAAAGTCTTCTTACCTGTGATGAACAAATGAAGAATCTGACGACTCGTCTCGATATTTTCATGATGGGGCCAACCGGCGCATTCACCGACACCAGGGACACAAGCATAGGCGTAAAAATCATCAAGATCAGAAAGTAAAAAAGGACGGAGAATTAAACGCTCCGTCTCTAAATAAACTTTTGTGATATCAATCTTTGGATTATACATCAGTTATTCTTTCTTTAATTGTGATACATCAAAATCTTCAAACCGCAACTGACTCTCTCGATAATCGTAGCCGAACGCCCCACGACTAATAACAACGATGGGAGGCATTTGAATGCGTTTAAAGATTCCTAACTCTAAACTCTTCATAAACCAGTTTAGATCAGCGTAAAAAGCTTCTTGATTATCCAGATGATAATAAGCCATTACTTGTTTGACGTCTTCAGGAAGAGTTTTATCATTATATTCTTTAATAAAAGAAGAGAGTTGACGAGTGGGATAGGTCAATAGACGATTGATAAGATAATCGTGATAGCCCCACTTCATCGGGTCAATTTG
>JBAYZW010000122.1:0-3562 GCA_041672305.1 Bacilli bacterium | reverse complement strand
TCTTGCGAACGCATATTCTTCATTCATCATTGAAGGTTGCCTCTTTTAATGCCGCTCGACAAAATAAAGACTTAGCTCTTTTTGAAACTTCTAGTGTTCAAAGTTTAGTTTCTCGCTCCGAGCATCTCGCTCTTGTTTTAGTGGGTGAAGAACAACAACAAGGATTAATGAAAAAAATACCATATGATTTTTATCATCTCAAAGGTTTGGTTGATGGATTAATGGCTCTTTTAGGCATTGAGGAATCCCGTTATAAATATGAAAAGCTCGTCACTCATATGGATGAATTTCATCCTGGCAAATCGGCTAAAATTACCTTCCAAGGAAAAATTATCGGTGTTTTTGGAGAAATACATCCTCTCAAAAAAGAAGAATATGGGTTTGGTAAAACGGCTGTTCTTGGCTTAGAAATCAATCTCTCTCCTCTTTTAGAGGCTAAAGTTAGCCCCATTAAAATGGCACCTATCTCTCGCTTTCCAAGCATTGAAAGAGATTTGGCTTTCATCGTCAATAAAGATGTTCTCGCCAAGGATATCATCCGCACCATTAAAATGATTGGCCAAGGTTTAGTTAGTAAGGCTCAAATATTTGATGTTTATGAAGGTCAAGGAATTGGAGAAAATAAGAAATCAATTGCTGTTCGTGTCACTTATCGCAGTGATAATCATACTTTAAGCGATAAAGAAGTGATTAATGTGCAAGATAAAATTAAATTTGAATTAACAAAAGCTTATCAAGCTGAACTGAGAAGTTAAGATGAGAATTAATCGTCAAATTTTACCTTTAGAAAAAGAAATTTCTCTATCGGAAGATATCGATTTTTCGGCGATGAAATTTGATCAAAATTTTCTTCGGCGCATCACTTTTTGTCATGTTGAAGCGAAGGCTTGTCAATATCACGATTTGCTTCGCGTCATCGTTAATATTAGAGCCAATGTTGTGGCCGTCAGCGCTTATTCATTAAAGGATGTCAAGCTTCCTCTCAAACTTCGTGATGAACTTATCTTTAGCGATGATGAGAATGATGAATCAGCCTTTTATGAACCCGATAATGTCTTTGTGATTGACGAATATATTCTCGGTTTGATCTTAGCCGCCGTCCCTTCCAAAGTTGTCAATAAAGGAGAGAAACTCCCGAGCGACGGAAGTGATTATCGAATCATTAGCGAAGAAGATTTTCTCAAAGAGAAAAAAGAAAAAAGAGACCCTCGTTGGCAAAAATTAGACAGTGTCAAAATAAATAATGATGATAATTAACATTATATAATGTTAAGAAGGACAAAACTCCGCTTATCCGTGGAGTTTTTTTCTTGGCTGATATTTTTATATAGAAAAAATGATTGCTCAATTTTATTTTCCTTGGCTATAATGGTGGTGCAGTGGCAGAAAGTGGGAAAAAGTGGGAAATATGTTCTTTGGAAGTTTTGCTCACAATTTAGATGATAAAGGCCGTCTTGTCATTCCTCGTAAAATGAGAGAAGAGATTGGGGTCAAGGCTTTCATCATGAAAGGCTTTGATGGAGCATTATCCATTTACAAAGCTAGCGAATTTGAAAAGCTCGTCCACGAGTTCAACACTTTGTCCTTCAACAAGAGGAATTCCCGTGATTATCTCCGCGTTCAATTGGCTTCCGTTTCGGAACTGGAAGTCGATAAATCAGGACGCGTCCAAATTCCTGCTCAAATGCTTACAAAATTCCAAATCGGAAAAGAAGTCATGGTCATCGGCATGGGCGATCATATTGAAGTCTGGAATCAAACTGACTTTGCTAAATATGAAAAGGACGCCATTTCAAGTTTTGAAAAAACAGCTGAAGATCTTGATTCTGTTGAATAAGACCTATGGGCCAGCATGTTCCCGTCTTGCTTAACGAAACTATTGAAGGTCTCAATATTAAGCCAGATGGTATCTATCTCGATCTCACCATCGGTCGTGGTGGCCATAGCGCCATCATCCTCAAACAACTGAAAACTGGTTATCTCATCGGATTTGATCAAGATGAAGAAGCCATTGAAGAATCGCAAATTAATTTAGCAAAAGTTAACTCGCGATTTGAATTGATTCACTCGAATTTCACTAAACTGAGTGAAGTCCTCACACAAAAGAATATCTCTTACGTCGACGGTATCCTTATGGATCTCGGCGTTTCCTCTCCTCAATTCGATGAGGGAGAAAGAGGCTTCTCTTATCGACTCGATGCCCCGCTTGACATGCGCATGGACACCCGTCAAACTTTGACCGCTTATGACATCGTCAATCAGTACTCCGTCTCAGAAATCGCGAAGATTTTAAGAGATTATGGCGAAGAACGCTATGCGTTGAGTATTGCTAAGAACATTGTCAAGCAAAGAGAAAGCGCTCCAATTCAAACAACTTTCCAGCTCGTTGATATCATCAAAAAAAGCAAGCCGATGAAAGAATTAAAAAAGATTGGTCATCCGGCCAAGCAGACCTTTCAAGCTTTGCGTATCGCTGTCAACGATGAACTAAACGCCTTAGTAAAAGGACTTAATTCCGCTCTTGAAGTCCTTCGTCCTCATGGTGGACGACTCGCTGTCATTACTTTCCACTCTGGAGAAGATCGTCTCGTTAAAGCTATCTTCAAATCCATGAGTAGTAGTGAAGGAGATCGTATCGATGGTCCTGTCACACAAAAAGAGCCACTTTATCAACTAGTAAATCATAAGCCGATTGTTGCTAGTCAAAAAGAAAGCGAGGACAACCCTCGTAGCCAAAGCGCTAAATTGAGAATTATTGAAAGGAAGTAGCAGATCATGAAAGACAAATTAACAAAAAACGGTCACAAGGGCATGTACTATCATATCCGTCGATTTTTTATTGGCACTGTCGTTTCAGCATCTTTGCTTACCGCCATCGGAATTCCAACCTACTTGTTAATAAAAAATAATGTGGATAAACAAACATTAGCCGAAGAAGAAAATACGGATGAAACACCAGAATCAATGGTCCAATTTGTTCATTATTGTAGTGACTAAGAAACTGGTATTTTAGTGTTAAAAAGGGAGCCATGATTGAATTGACTCCTTTTTTGTTAAGTGAATAGTTAGTAGATATTTAGTAGTTAAAGCAAAAAAACATTAACATAATGTGTTAATTGTTGTAAGTGAAAAGAAATGCTTATAGAATGAATAAAAGTGGAAATGAAATATGGAAAAACCAGTTGCAGCGATTGAATTCGGCTCTAAAAAACTAAAATTGGTCGTCGGTTATGAACTAGATGGACAAGTTTATGCCCTTTATGCTTTGACAAAACCCTATGGTCACATTGTGGAACCTGGGCAGTTTTCTGATTTTCCAAAACTTGTCCAAAGCATCAAAGAAATTCATGAATTTTCTGATCCTTCGGCGAAATTAAAATTAACCATCTCAGAGGCGCTTCTTTCTCTTCCGCCTTATGGGCTTGATGTTTTAGAAACAAAACAAGTGACCACTGTTATTGGTGAAGAAAGCAAAATTAGCACAATTGATATTCGCAATATTTATGCTTTAATTCGCAACGCTTCAAGCGAAATGGAAAATAGTCTTATTGACGTTATTCCT